>NZ_JABDWD010000020.1:0-128173 GCF_019685115.1 Rhizobium sp. NZLR11
AACCGGCTCCAACGCTGCGCAAGATGAAAGCTTCGCGTTTCCGCCGGTTGCTCACACCGCGCCACTTGGCGTATTCAAAACCCCCGAGGCTCTAATCGCAGCTGGATGAAAGTTCAGTGGCAGGTCAGATCCGTTTGATCTATAGTGAAAACGTCGTTCCAGATGGCTCCGATTTCAAAACATCAACTGTGATGGTGTTATTCGTCCTTCGCGAAGCATGGTCCGCCCCATCCTTGCCAATCCTCTTTGCCAATTCCTCAATGAAGAGGATTTATCCTTCTGCCGCATCTCAGCGATTCGGCCCCAGGACCCTCGAGCAATGACCAGAGCAAGACGCCGCCGCCTCATTCGCACCCGACGGACCATGACCGGGCTCGCCCTCGTCGGCTCGATTTCGTTTCTTGCCGGCATGACCGATGCGACCGGCCTGCTGCTGACCGGCGATTTCGTCTCCTTCATGACCGGCAATACGACGCGGGCGGCATTGGCCTTGAGCCAGGGCAACCTTTATCACGCGGCGGTACTGATCTCCGCCATTCTGGTTTTCGTGCTCGGCAATGCGGCCGGCATTGTCGTCGCCCATTTTTCGCAACGCCGCATTTTCGTGGTGCTTGGATGCGTCGGCCTCGTCCTGGCACTTGCTTCGATGATGACGATGCAAAACTTGCTGCTGTCGCGCTTCTATTTGATCGTTCTTGCCATGGGCATGGTGAACGCCGCCGTCGAGCAAATCGAAGGCCTGCCGATCGGGCTGACTTATGTCACAGGCGCCCTGTCGCGCTTCGGCCGCGGCATCGGCCGCTGGATCATCGGCGATCGCCGTATCGAATGGACGATCCAGATCGTGCCCTGGGGCGGCATGCTGCTCGGGGCGATTGCCGGCGCCCTCCTGACGCGACTGACCGGCGCGCATGCGCTCTGGCTGGCCTCCCTTTTTGCGATGGTGCTTGCGCTTGCCGCCATGTTCATCCCCCGGCCGCTTCAGCGGCGCTTCAACCAGAAGATCGCGCCGCATCGATCGGCCGTCGCGCGGGCGAAATAGAGCCGTCGCATTCCTGTTACCGTCGAATCGGATAGGAAGGACCGCCGCCCATCCTCAAGGAGTAGGTCTTGTTCCTGATTTCGAAGCTCGTCTGGATTTTCGCTCAGCCGTTGTCGCTGGCATTCTTCCTCCTCATCATTGCCCTCATTGCCGGCCTTTTGCGCTGGCGTACCTTAAGTATCCTCGGCGCAGCCGGTTCGGCCCTTATCCTCTTCGTCACGCTCTACACCACGGCCGGCAACCTCATGATGCAGGGTCTCGAGCAGCGCTTCGCCAAGCCCGCCGCCGATCCGGATAGCCTGCAATGCATGATCGTGCTCGGCGGCGCTTTCGAAAACGAGGTGAACACGGCGCGCCATGGCATAGAATTCAACGCCGCGGCCGACCGCTTCGTCGAAGCCCTGCGGCTCGCACAGAAATTTCCGCAGTCGCACATTCTGGTGTCGGGCGGCGACGGCTCGCTCTCGGGCATCTACGAAGGCGATGCGGCGGCATCCGAGCGCTTCTTCCCGCTCTTCGGCGTCGGCAGGGATCGCCTGATCGAGGAGAAGCAATCGCGCACCACCTTCGAAAACGCCGTCAACACCAAGGAATTCCTCGCAAGCCAGGGGCTTGCCAATTGCCTGCTGATCACCTCGGGTTTTCATATGCCGCGCTCCGTCGGCATCTTCCGCAAGCTCGGCATCGATATCGTGCCCTGGCCGACCGATTATCGCACCGACGGTGAGGTGAGGCCGGGGTTGGATTTCACCCAGCCGAGCCTCAACGCCCAGAACATGGCGACGGCGATCCGCGAATGGTACGGCCTGGTCGGCTATTATCTCGCCGGCCGGACATCGGAGCTCTATCCGGGCTGAGTTACTTTTTTGAAATGGTGACGAATTTCGTGCCGCGCACGCGGGCCGTCACCGTGCAGGGATCACCTTCGGTGCGGTCGCAGAAACGCGGATGCATCTTCATTGCCAGCACCATGTTGCCGAAGCGCTGGACGAAGTCGTAGCCATAGATCTGCGCCGTCGCGATCATGAAATAACCGCCTTCCGCCACCTGCAGATAGAAATTATAGGTGCAGCCGTCGTCATTGCACTGCGGCCCCTTCTGCCCGTCGCAGGTCAGCTGGCCCTCGTTGACCACCGCATCGATCAGGCCGTCATTGTTGATGTCCTGCCGGATGATGAAGCCGTCGGCGAACTCGGCCGTCTTGCACTGCTCCTGGAAATGTTTCTTCTCGTAGATCTCCGGATCGGAAATCAGCGATTGCTGGCCGAAGGCGACAGCCGGCGTGAAAAGCAGCAGGACGATATTCAGAACGGCGAGCACCAGCGTTTTCACGGCTTTCCTCTTTTGGATAAAGGCTCTGCAGCCTGATGCATGTCGCCCGAATGTGTGCAGCGGATTTGGGACAACGGCATGCATCGTATAAAGACTTTGGCTTTATGGCGCCGCCGCCTTGCGCCGCCCTTGCCATCATGGTTCTTTCGGCAAAAACATAAGCCGGTTCTGGGGGCCGCATGTCCTTGCTCGTTTATCTCGATTATGCCGGCATTGCGCTGTTTGCTGCGACAGGCGCGCTTGCCGCCTCGCGCAAGCAGCTGGACCTGATCGGCTTTCTGTTTTTCGCCATGGTGACGGGAACGGGCGGCGGCACCGTGCGCGATATCGTGCTCGGTCGCGTGCCGGTTTTCTGGGTGCTGAACCCCGCCTATATCCTCGTCTGCTGCGTCATGGGCATCGTCGTTTTCTTTACCGCCCACCTGCTGGAATCACGCTATCGCCTGCTGATCTGGCTGGATGCGATCGGTCTTGCCGCCTATTGCGTGCTCGGCGCCGCCAAGGGCCTTGCCGCCACCGGTTCGCCGACCATCGCGATCGTAACCGGCACGCTGACGGCGACCTTCGGCGGCATTCTGCGCGATCTGATGGCAAACGAGCCTTCGGTGCTCTTGCGGCCGGAAATATACGTCACCGCAGCCCTCGTCGGCGCCGGTGTGTTCACGCTCGCCAATGCGCTGGGAATGCCGCTCTATCTGGCGTCTGCCTGCGGCGTCGTGGCGGCCTTTGCGGTGCGCGGCGGAGCACTGTGGTTCGGCTGGACCTTCCCGACTTACAGACACAAGCCCGGCCGGCATCCCGACGATGTGATGTGAAGAAGCGGTGTCTTCAGCCCTGCTTCGCCCGCAGACGGATCACCACGTCGACATGGGCGATTTCCATCCCCTCCGGCGGCTCCGGCAGGTTGGCGATCGTCAGGTTGCTGACCGGAATATCGAGTACCTCGTTTTCGCCTTCGACGAAGAAATGGTGGTGGTCGGAAACATTGGTGTCGAAATAGGTCCTGGCGCTCTCGACGGCGAGAACGCGGATGAGACCGGCTTCAGTGAATTGGTGCAGCGTGTTGTAGACCGTTGCCAGCGACACCGGAACGCCGGCTGCAACCGCCTCCTCATGCAGTTCCTCAACGGTCAGATGCCGGTCGCCCTTGGCAAACAGGAGGTCGCCGAGCGCGACACGCTGGCGGGTGGGGCGCAGGCCCGCGCCGCGCAGCCTTACCTCTATTGCGATCGGGAGTGCACCCGTCATCAAAACCAACTCCGGTTATTCCTGCATAATTCAATCATGTTTCTTCAAGCGGTATAACTTTTGCACCGGAGCCTTTCAATAGTTCAATGGGGACAAGAGCCTGATAAACGCGGCCAAAACGGGCTTTTGACGCAAATAGGTCTGGTCGCAGCCCTGGCCTTCCTGTATGCGACCACCAAATAATAGCGCAAGCTTGGTCCGGGACCGTGAATGAAGCTGCCTTGCTCGTGCTTCATTTTCTGAAGAACCTGGACTACATGTTCATAACCATGGGCTCACGCGGGAGGGAAAAGAAACTTTATGACGACAAGACAGTCCAGCTTCTCGTACGACGAACTCATCGCCTGCGCACATGGCGAGCTGTTCGGGCCCGGCAATGCGCAGCTTCCCCTGCCGCCCATGCTGATGGTTCACCGCATCACCGATATTTCCGAAACGGGCGGGACTTTCGACAAGGGTTATCTCAGGGCCGAATACGACGTACGCCCTGACGATTGGTATTTTCCCTGCCATTTCGAAGGCAATCCGATTATGCCGGGCTGCCTCGGCCTTGATGGCATGTGGCAGCTGACCGGCTTCTTCCTGGGCTGGCTCGGCGAGGCAGGCCGCGGCATGGCCCTGTCGACAGGCGAAGTGAAATTCAAGGGCATGGTCCGGCCCCAGACGAAGCTGATCGAATACGGCATCGACTTCAAGCGTGTCATGCGCGGCCGTCTGGTCCTCGGCACGGCCGACGGCTGGCTGAAGGCTGACGGCGAGACCATATACCAGGCGGCCGATCTTCGCGTCGGTCTCTCGAAAGACAAGACGGCCTGAACCGTATCTCAAGCGGCTCACGAAACAAAAAAGGTTTGATCAGATGAGACGGGTAGTTGTCACGGGTCTGGGTGTGGTGTCCTCGATCGGAAACGACGCCGCCGAAGTCACCGAATCCTTGCGGCAGGCAAAGTCCGGTATCTCCTTCTCCAGCGATTTCGCAGAGCACGGCTTCAGGTGCCAGGTCTGGGGCAGCCCCAAGCTCGGTTCGGCAGAGCTGGCGGAACTGGTCGATCGCCGCGCCATGCGCTTCCTGTCGCAGGGCGGCGCCTGGAACCATGTCGCCATGAAGCAGGCACTTGCCGATTCCGGGCTGGAAGAGAAGGACTACGCTCAGAACGAGCGCACCGGCATCATCATGGGCTCCGGCGGTCCGTCCACCCGCACCCTGATCGAGGCGGCTGAGATCACCGTGAAGAACAACAGCCCGAAGCGCATCGGCCCCTTCGCCGTGCCGAAGGCGATGTCCTCGACCGCATCGGCGACGCTTGCCACCTGGTTCAAGATCCACGGCGTCAATTATTCGATCTCGTCTGCCTGCTCGACATCGGCGCATTGCATCGGCAACGCCGCCGAGATGATCCAGTGGGGCAAGCAGGACGTGATGTTTGCCGGCGGCCACGAGGATCTCGATTGGACCATGTCCAACCTCTTCGACGCCATGGGCGCCATGTCCTCCAAGTACAACGATACGCCCGATACCGCTTCGCGCGCCTATGATGTCAACCGCGACGGTTTTGTCATCGCCGGCGGCGCCGGCGTGCTGGTGCTCGAGGAGCTGGAGCACGCCAAGGCCCGCGGCGCCAAGATCTACGCCGAAATCGTCGGCTACGGCGCAACCTCGGATGGCTACGACATGGTCGCCCCCTCGGGCGAGGGCGCCATCCGCTGCATGCGCCAGGCGCTCGCCACCGTCAAAGGCGATGTCGACTACGTCAACACCCACGGCACCTCGACGCCGGTCGGCGACAGCAAGGAAATCGGCGCCATCCGCGAGGTATTCGGCGCCAAGATCCCGCATATTCAGTCGACCAAGTCGCTGACCGGTCATTCGCTCGGCGCTGCCGGCGTGCAGGAATCGATCTATTCCCTGTTGATGATGCAACATGGCTTCATCGGCGAAAGCGCTCATATCTCAGAGCTCGATCCGGAATTCGAAGGCGTGCCGATCGTGCGCAAGCGTATCGACGATGCGAAGATCGATATCGCCCTCTCCAACTCCTTCGGCTTCGGCGGCACCAACGCCACGCTGGTCTTCCAGCGTTATAACGGATAACAACATGTCGGGAATCATGCAGGGTAAGCGCGGCCTCATCATGGGCGTCGCAAACAACCATTCGATCGCCTGGGGGATTTCAAAAGCTCTCGCCGCACAGGGTGCGGAACTCGCCTTCACCTATCAGGGCGATGCGCTGGGCAAGCGCGTCAAGCCGCTGGCTGCCGAAGTGGGCTCGGATTTCGTGCTGCCCTGCGATGTCGAGGACGTCGCCTCGGTCGATACCGTGGTCGACGCGATCAGCGAGCGCTGGGGCAAACTCGATTTCATCGTCCACGCCATCGGTTTTTCCGACAAGAACGAGCTGAAGGGTCTCTACGCCGATACGACGCGGGAGAATTTCAGCCGCACTATGGTCATTTCCTGTTTCTCCTTCACCGAGATCGCCAAGCGCTGTGCTCCGTTGATGGAAGACGGCGGTGCGATGCTGACACTGACCTATAACGGTTCGACGCGCGTGATCCCGAATTACAACGTCATGGGCGTCGCCAAGGCAGCGCTCGAGGCTTCGGTGCGTTATCTCGCCGCCGATTACGGTCCGCGCGGCATCCGCGTCAACGCCATATCAGCCGGCCCGATCCGGACGCTGGCCGGCGCCGGCATCTCCGATGCGCGCGCGATCCTTTCCTGGAACCAGCGCAATGCGCCGCTGCGCAAGTCCGTGACCATCGATCAGGTCGGCGGTTCGGCTCTCTACCTGCTCTCCGACCTTTCCGCCGGCGTCACCGGCGAAATCCATTTCGTCGACGCCGGCTTCAATGTCACCTCCATGCCGACGCTGGACACGCTGCGCAGGGCGGACGTCGACTAGCTGCTATCTCGATCTGAAACTCAAAAGGCCGTGCGCAGATGGTGCGCACGGCCTTTTTTCTTTCGATCGACGAAAGGGAACGGTTCGAGCCCTGACCCTTACTTCTTCGCCCACAGCACCTTGAAACGGGCGTTGCGGCAGGTTTCGCCGCTTTCCCTGAAATTCGCCGCCAGAACCGGCTCGTAGGGCAGCCCGCGATTGGCGACGAGCATCAGGCGGCCGCCGCCGCGAAGCGCGGATGCGGCTGTCTTGATCATTGCCTGGCCGAGAGCCGGATCGGCGGCGTGCCCTTCGTGGAAGGGCGGGTTCATAATGACGAGATCGTATTTGTCCTTGACCGGCTCTCCCGCCAGATCATGCCAGAAAAAGCGCGCAGGCGCTTTCGGGCAGTTCTCCGCCAGATTATCCCTCGCAGCCTCCAGAGCCGCGTGATCGGCCTCGTAGAGGTCGAGGCGGGTCAGTCCGCGCGACTTCTGCGCCATCTCGACGGAGAGATAACCCCATCCGGCGCCGAAATCCGCAACGTCGCCGGTAAAATCCTGCGGCAGCCGCGAGGCGAGCAGTTCCGACCCGGCATCGATCCGGTCATGCGAGAACATGCCGGCGGTCGCATGGAATCGGCCGTCGACGCGCACCGGCGCCTTTACCAGCTTGGAGACGATGTCGTCGCCATCGGCAGGGCGGCCGAACCAGAAAGCGACACCGTGATATTTCGGCATATGGTCGATTGCGAGGTTGAAACCTTCAAGGCGCTTGCGCAGCGGCTGGATGCCGTCTTCCTTGGCGCCGGCAACGACGATCAGGCCGCCGACCCGCGTGCGGGCGATTGCCGCGGCGAGATTGGCCTCGTTCTCGCCCTTGTGCTTCGTGCAGAGCACCAGGGCGGCATCGTAGTCCTCGCCGTCGATCTCGGGCTTTGCTTCGATCCGCTGCGCCAGCAGCTGCCGGTAGAGCGGCCGGAAGCCCTGGACGGCGCTGAGCGAGGCGGCAAAGCCGTCCGGCAGCGCAAAGCCGGCCTCGGCGCCGAGGAAGAGCACGCGCTCGCCCTCACTGGGCACCGCGACTGTGTCGCTGGCAAAGGGATGGAACAGGGTCTTCAGCGTCTCGCGGCTCATGGGTCTCGTCTCGTTAAAAGCATGTCGCGCAAAGGTGTTGAGCGGTTTTGCGACCACGACATGCGCAAAACCAGGATACAAAAAGGGCGCGGAATCATTCCCGCGCCCGGAATTAAATCTGGAAGGCGCGGCTTATTCGGCCGCTTCTTCCTTCTTCTTCTCGTTCGGGATCTCCTGGCCGGTGGCCTGGTCGACAACCTTCATCGACAGGCGAACCTTGCCGCGTTCATCAAAGCCGAGCAGCTTGACCCAGACCTTGTCGCCTTCCTTGACGACGTCCTGCGTCTTGGCAACACGCTCGGAAGCGAGCTGCGAGATGTGGACGAGGCCGTCGCGGGCGCCGAAGAAGTTGACGAAGGCGCCGAAGTCGGCGGTCTTGACGACCGTGCCCTCGTAGACCTGGCCGATCTCGGGCTCGGCAACGATCGAGTGGATCCACTTGCGCGCCGCTTCGATCTCCTTGCCGGAGGAGGAGGCAATCTTGACGGTGCCGTCGTCCTCGATGTTGATCTTCGCGCCGGTCTTTTCGACGATTTCGCGAATGACCTTGCCGCCGGAGCCGATGACTTCACGGATCTTGTCGACCGGGATGTTCATGACTTCGATGCGCGGAGCAAATTCGCCGAGCTGGCCGCGGCTTTCGGTGATGGCCTTGGACATTTCGCCGAGAATGTGGGCGCGACCGCCCTGGGCCTGGCCAAGGGCGACCTTCATGATCTCTTCGGTGATACCGGCGATCTTGATGTCCATCTGCAGCGAGGTGATGCCGTCGGCGGTCCCTGCAACCTTGAAGTCCATATCGCCGAGGTGGTCTTCGTCACCGAGAATGTCGGAGAGGACGGCGAAGCGATCGCCTTCCAGGATCAGACCCATGGCGATACCGGCAACCGGCTTTGCCAGCGGAACGCCGGCGTCCATCAGAGCGAGCGAAGTACCGCAGACGGTCGCCATCGAGGACGAGCCGTTCGACTCGGTGATTTCGGAGACGACGCGCAGCGTGTAGGGGAACTGCTCAGGCGTCGGCAGCATCGGACGGATCGCGCGCCATGCGAGCTTGCCGTGGCCGATTTCGCGGCGGCCCGGGGAGCCCATGCGGCCGGTTTCGCCAACCGAGTAGGGAGGGAAGTTGTAATGGAGCAGGAAGCGCTCCTTGTACATGCCCGTCAGGCTGTCGACATACTGCTCGTCTTCGCCGGTGCCAAGCGTGGCAACCACGATCGCCTGCGTTTCACCGCGGGTGAACAGCGCTGAACCATGGGTGCGCGGCAGGAGGCCGACTTCCGAAACGATCGGACGAACGGTTTCGAGGTCGCGGCCGTCGATGCGGCTCTTGGTGTCGAGGATGTTCCAGCGAACGATCTTCGCCTGCAGGTGCTTGAAGACGGCGCCGATGACTTCGGCGCTGTACTTGGGCTCGACGCCCTCGGGGAAGAAGTGAGACTTGACCTTTGCCTTGACGGCGTCGACGGCTGCATAGCGATCAGCCTTCTGGGTGATCTTGTAGCCTTCGCGCAGTTCAGCTTCAAAATGCTTGAGCATTTCGGCCTCGAGTTCGGAATGGTCTTCCGGCTGGAAATCACGCGGTTCCTTGGCGGCAACTTCGGCGAGCTTGATGATCGCGTCGAGAACCGGCTGGAAGCCCTTGTGGCCGAACATGACGGCGCCGAGCATGACGTCTTCGTTCAGTTCCTTGGCTTCGGACTCGACCATCAGCACGGCGTCGTAGGTGCCGGCGACGACGAGGTCGAGGCTCGATTCGTCCATCTCGTCGAGATGCGGGTTGAGAACATATTCGCCGTTGATGTAGCCGACGCGCGCGCCGCCGACCGGGCCCATGAAGGGAATGCCGGAGAGCGTGAGCGCTGCAGACGCAGCAACCATCGACAATACGTCGGGATCGTTCTCAAGGTCGTGCTGAACGACGGTCACGACGACCTGCGTGTCGTTCTTGTAGCCTTCCGGGAACAGCGGGCGGATCGGGCGGTCGATCAGGCGGGAAACCAGCGTTTCCTTTTCAGACGGACGACCTTCGCGCTTGAAATAGCCGCCGGGGATCTTGCCGGCTGCGTAGGTCTTTTCCTGGTAGTTGACCGTCAGCGGAAAGAAGTCCTGGCCGGGCTTTGGCGCTTTGGCCGAAACGACGGTGGCGAGAACCACGGTTTCGCCATAGGTGGCGAGAACCGCGCCGTCGGCCTGACGGGCTATCTTGCCGGTTTCGAGCTTCAGCGGGCGGCCGGCCCACTCGATTTCGACTGTGTGGGTATTAAACATGACTTGTCCTTCAATGCGGGAGCACGCGCCATCGCCGATATCAAGGCGCAGCGCACAGTCGACCGCAAATAATGTGACGTATCACGGGCAAGACAACGGGAGGCTTTTCATCCTTGGTTTCCTCGATAAATCCGAGGGTCCCTGAGAAAACCAAGCCAAAGCCTCGAGAAGCCTTGGCCGAAAGCATCCGGCAATCCTGCCCCATGACAGGTCAACGGTTGGTTTGGCAGAACCGGCCCATCCGGGTCCGCCGGTCTTTTCCACCGCTTGAAGATAGGGCGCGGCTGGAACATTTCATCGGGAACCATGTCCCGAAACAGATCCGGCGGGCACTTGGAAAGCGCCCGCCGGACAATCTTAGCGGCGGATACCCAGGCTGGAAATCAGCTTGGAATAGCGGCCTTCATCCTTCTTCTTGAGATAATCAAGAAGCGAGCGGCGGCTCGAAACCATCGTCAACAGGCCACGGCGGGAATGGTTATCCTTCTTGTGGTCCTTGAAGTGTCCGGTCAGGTTGTTGATGCGTTCGGTCAGGATCGCGACCTGGACTTCCGGAGAACCGGTATCGCCTTCGACGGTTGCGTATTCCTTGATCAGCGCAGACTTGCGCTCAGCAGTGATCGACATCGGGTGATCCTTTCTAAGAGAGGAGATAAAGGTCGCCAAAAGCCGGGATGTCGTCCAGCTTTGGCCGTGAATGCGAGCAGGCGAACCTGACGCTGGCGCTGCCTATAAACCAAATAAGCAGCGATGGAAAGAGGGGAGCTCCCGCGGCGGTTTTCAGCGGCCCGCCATGGCCTCCCGGATCATTGCATCGTAACCTGCGGGATCCTGCAGCATGGCGAAATGGCTGGCGTCTTTCAGGATCACGAGCTTTGCGCCCGGAATTTCTTTGGCCATCATCTCCGTATGGTCGAGCTTCACGGCTTCATCATGGTCGCCGATGGCGAGCGTGACCGGTATCGTGATCTTTCCAAGGTCCGCCGCCGTCCAGGCCGGCTGTGTCGCCCACATCTCGGAAATCTGGGTGACGAAGGCATCATATTCGTTCGGCGTCGGCGACAGCTTCCGGTACTGTTCACCGGCGACGTTGATGTAGTCGTTGAAGGTCTTGTTTCTCAAGACGTCAGGCTTGACGCCGTCGGTGGTGACATTGGCGGCCTGCGCAATGACGCGCGTCAGCTTTTCCGGATGTTTCATCGCCATGTCGATGCCGATAATGCCGCCGTCGGACCATCCCACCAGCGTCACCTTGCCGATCTGCAAATGGTCGAGAAGCGCGGCATAATCCGATGTCATCAGATCGTAGCCGAAGGGCTGTCGGCTGCGCGTCGAGCGCCCATGTCCGCGGCTGTCGGCAACGATGACCAGATGATCCTTGGCAAAATCGGCGATCTGATGACCCCAGACCTCGGCATTTCCAAGACCTCCATGGATGAAGAGGATGGGGTCGCCTTCACCATATTCGGCGTAATACATCTTGATGTCGTTCACATCGGCCATGCCGCTCGTCTTCGGCACGGGCATTGCAGGAAAGGCCGGGAGCTCGGCCCAGCGCTCGGCGGATTGAGCGCCGGCAACAGTCAGGAACATCGAAAAGAACGTCAGTATGCCGATAGTGGTTGCGCGCATAATCATCCCCTTGTCGGGCCGCCATGGCCCTTCGGGCCGCCACGGCCCGAAAGGAAGATATCGCATCGCTAACGCCTGACAATCGTTAGCTGTACAGACTCAGCCGAAAACCCGCTTCGGGCGAAACTCGCCCTGGCCGATCTCGCCGATCGCAATCAGCCTGCCGCGGGCCGTCGCATAGGCTTCGCTTTCGGCAACCGGCGCATCGCGGCCACGCACGAGGATCGGGTTGCCCATCTTCAGCCGGTGCGCCTGATCGTCGTTGATGACGAGATGGGGCAGGGCGGAAAGCGCCTCGCAGGTGTTGATCAGCAGCGCATCGAGGGCGGCAAGCCGCTCGTCCATATCCTCGATTCCCTCCAGCGCCACAAGGTCTGCGAGCGGCACCATGGCCTCTTCCGCGAACGGCGCGACGAAGGTGCGCCGCAGCCCGGACACGTGGCCATAGCAGCCGAGCTCCCGGCCGAAATCGCGGGCGAGCGCCCTGACATAGGTGCCCTTGCCGCATTCGACTTCGAAATGCGCGGTATTGGCATCCGGGCAGGCGAGCAATGTCAGCCGGAAGATATCGACTTCGCGCGAGGGGATCTCGACAACTTCGCCTTCGCGCGCCAGATCATAGGCGCGTTCACCCGATATCTTGATCGCCGAAAACTGCGGCGGCACCTGGCTGATGGTGCCGATATAGCTGGCTAGGATATCGCGGATCTGCTGTTCGCTCGGGCGTTTGTCCGAGCTTTCGGTCACGTCGCCCTCGAGATCGTCCGTCGCGCGTTCCTCGCCCCAGCTGACCGTGAATTCATAGATTTTGCGGCCGTCCATCACATAGGGAACGGTCTTGGTCGCATCGCCGAGCGCGATCGGCAGCATGCCGGAGGCGAGCGGATCGAGCGTGCCGGCATGACCGGCCTTCTGCGCCTTAAAGAGCCACTTGATCTTGGAAACGGCTTCCGTCGAGCCGAAATCCACCGGCTTGTCGAGGATCAGCCAGCCGGAAATCGGCCGGCCCTTGGGTTTGCGTGGTTTGGACATGCGTCTCTTCTGTTTATTGTTCGTCATTATCGCCGTCGAGGTCGCGTTGCACCTCGGGCGAACGCAGCAGCTCGTCGATTTTCTTGTAGTTGTCAAAGCTGGTATCGTCGCGGAACCGCACCTCCGGCATGTATTTCATCTGCCGAAGCTGTTGCCCGAGCCTGCCGCGGATATACCTCGCATTACGGTTCAACGCCTCGATGACGATGCTGTGGTCGGAAACGCCGAGCGGTGTCACATAGGCGGTGGCCATCTTGAGGTCGGGCGACATGCGCACTTCCGAGATCGAGATCACGGTCGCTTCGATGACGTCGTCGCGCACTTCGCCGCGCTGCAATACCTGGGTGATCGCGGCGCGAACCTGTTCGCCAACGCGCAGCATGCGCTGCGAAGGCGCGGAAGAAGTCGATCTGGTCATTGTTATCTCTATTTGCCGATGCGGCTGGGAATCGAACCCGTCAAAGGAGAGCGTCCATGACTCTTTTGGCAGAAAAGGTCAAGTCGCAGGTACCCGAAAGCCATCCGCCGGCTGGCGAATGGCTTTCGGAAGGCTGATGCTGCGCTCAGCCGCAGCGGTTTAGAGCGTGCGCGTGATATGTTCGACGCGGAAGCACTCGATGACGTCGCCGGCGCGCATATCCTCGTAGTTTTCGAAGGCCATGCCGCACTCCTGGCCCATCGGCACTTCGGACACTTCGTCCTTGAAGCGCTTGAGGGTCTTGAGCTTGCCTTCGTGAACGACGACGTCGTTGCGGATGAGGCGGACGCCTGCGCCACGCTCGACCTTGCCTTCGACGACACGGCAGCCTGCGACCTTGCCGACCTTGGTGATGTTGAACACCTCGAGGATTTCGGCATTGCCGATGAAGGTTTCGCGTCGTTCCGGAGACAAGAGGCCCGACATCGCTGCCTTCACGTCATCCACCAGGTCGTAGATGATGTTGTAGTAGCGGATTTCGATGCCTTCGCGCTCGGCAAACTGACGTGCCTGCGTATTTGCACGAACGTTGAAGCCGATGATGGCCGCGTTCGACGCTTCGGCGAGCGAAATATCCGACTCGGTGATGCCACCGGCGCCCGAATGGACGATGCGGGCGCGGACCTCGTCGGTGCCGAGCTTCTCGAGCGCGCCGGCAATCGCTTCGATCGAGCCCTGCACGTCGCCCTTGATGACCAGCGGGAACTCCTTGATGCCGACGCTCTGGCGCTGCATCATCATCTGTTCCAGCGAACCGCGCTGTCCCGACTGGCGGGCAGCCGCCTTGTCACGGGCAAGACGCTGGCGATATTCCGAGATTTCGCGGGCGCGGCTTTCGCTTTCGACGACGGCGAACTTGTCGCCCGCCTGCGGCGTACCGGAAAGACCGAGAACCTCGACCGGGGTTGCCGGACCTGCTTCCTTCACATGGTCGCCCTTGTCGGTGACAAGCGCGCGCACGCGGCCCCAGACGTCACCGGCGACGATGATCTGGCCCGGACGCAGCGTGCCCTTCTGGACAAGCACGGTCGCGACCGAACCACGGCCGCGATCGAGCTGGGCTTCGATGACGGTACCTTCAGCAGTCCGGTTCGCATTGGCCTTGAGATCGAGAATTTCCGCCTGCAGCAGGATCGCCTCGAGCAGCTTGTCGAGGTTCTTGCCGGTCTTTGCCGAAACTTCGACGTCGAGCACTTCACCGCCCATGGATTCCACGAAGACTTCGTGCTGCAGCAGCTGATTGCGCACCTTCTGCGGATCGGCTTCGTGCTTGTCGACCTTGTTGATCGCAACGATGATCGGAACACCGGCCGCTTTGGCGTGGTTGATCGATTCGATCGTCTGCGGCATCACGCTGTCGTCGGCTGCGACGACCAGGATCGCGATGTCGGTCGCCTGCGCACCGCGGGCACGCATTGCCGTGAAGGCGGCGTGGCCGGGCGTATCGATGAAGGTGATCTTCTGACCGCTCTGCTCCACCTGATAGGCGCCGATATGCTGCGTGATGCCACCGGCTTCGCCGGAAACCACGTTGGCATGACGGATGGCGTCGAGCAGTGAGGTCTTGCCGTGGTCGACATGGCCCATGATGGTGACGACGGGCGGGCGCGAAACCAGTTCGCCATCCTCGTCGGACACGTTGAAGATACCAAGTTCGACGTCGGATTCCGACACGCGCCTGACCGTATGGCCGAATTCGCCGGCGATGAGTTCGGCAAGGTCGGCGTCGATGACGTCGCCCGGCTTCATCATCTGGCCTTCCTTCATCAGGTACTTGATGACGTCGACAGCGCGTTCGGACATGCGCTGCGACAGTTCCTGAATGGTGATGGTCTCTGGCAGAACCACCTCGCGGGAGATCTTCTCGCGGGTTTCCTGCATCTGACCGCGGCGGAACTTCTCCTGCCGGCGGCGCATCGCCGAGAGCGAACGCCCGCGGGCATTGTCGTCGCCGTCGACGTTGGCAGTGGAGATCGTCAGCTTGCCGCGACGGCGCTCTTCATCCGTCTTCGGACGCGTGGTGACCGGCTTTGCCGGTTCCGGGCGAACGACACGGCCACGGACCGGACCACCGCGCGCGGCACCCCGATCTTCTTCTTCCTTTTCGTCGCGACGGCCGCGAACGGCGCCGGGAACAGCAGCGCCCGCTGCCGGACGGGCAGCAGCCGGTGCTCCGGCCGCATCGGGCCGGCGCACAGCTGGTGCCGACGATGCGGTTTGCTGCGGCTGTGGGGCGTCGGCGCTTGCCTCGGCCGGAGCCGATGCCGCGGCTGCTGGTTCAGCAACGGCGGCGGGCGCCTCAGCCTGTCGGATAGCCTCTTCAGCGGCCCTGCGGGCAGCTTCTTCTGCTTCGGCTGCCTTACGGACAACCTCTTCGGCGGCACGGCGCTTTTCGTCCTCGGCGCGGCGGATCGCATCCTGGGCGTCACGCGCCTGGGCGTCGGCAAGCGCACGGCGGCGGGCGTCCATTTCCTCCGGCGACAGATGGTTCAGCACCACCGGACGCGGACGATCGTTCTGGCGCGGCGCCTGGTGGGACTGCTGCGAACGTTGGTTCGTCTGGTTGTTGTTGCCCTGCTGGATCCGCGGTGCCGGCGTCGGCTGCTGCGGGCGCGCCTGCATAGGCGCAGGCGCCGGTTCGGCAGCACGCACAGGGGCCACCGGAGCGGCAGGTGTGATCGGCTTTTCGTCTTCCGGGCGCATCGGGCGCCGCTTGCGGGTCTCGACGACAACCGCCTTGGTGCGACCTCGACCCATATCCTGGCGAACGGTGCCCTGGCTCATCCCCGATGGTTTCAGGGTAAGCGTCTTTTTGCCCGTCACGCTGATTGTCTTGTCGTCGTTACTATCGGTCATTCGTTCCCGTTCCTTCGGACAGGGAGCGATGACTAGATCAGACCCTGTCGTTCAATACTGTCGATCAATGAGGATGCGACCGGCCGATGCCGGTGACCGCCTCATTGTTTTTGCCGGCCAGCGCCGCCCGCTGCTGCCCGGGACTGACCGCCAATACGGTACTGTTCGAGCATCTTTGCGCGCTTCACTACACCCTCACCCGCCTGCCCTGCAAGCACTGCGGCATGGATAAAAGCATTCTGACCCATCAGGCCTTCCATTTCGCTCTCCGAGAAGAGACGGAAGGAAGGTATCTCCTCCTCGGTCTCCATTCCGAGGTGCCAGGCCTTGCGGGCCTGGTCGATTTTCCGGACGCCGTCGTCCGCTGCATCAGTCGCATGGAACACCGCAAGCGCTGCCCCGCTTCTAACTGCGGCATCCACTTTCGAGGATCCGCTGACGAACTGGCCGGCTTTCCGCCCCATGTTCATCATCTGCATCAATTGCGCCGCGAGCAGCCGATCGACGCTCGCGCCGAGATCGTCTGCCGCCTTCACATCCATTTTCAGCGCGCGGGCGAAGAGTTTCTTCGCCACTGCCCTGTCGACCAGCGACCGGTCGATCTTCACCCAGCATCCGCGTCCCGGAAGCTCGCGCTTCAGGTCGGCGACAATAGTTCCATCGGGAGCGGCAACGAAGCGGATCAGCTCTTCCGGCGATCCGCTTTCGCGCGTCACGATGCACATGCGTCCGTTCACGTCATAACCTGCAAGATCGTCGTCCTCATCAGGGAGAGCGTCCGGCTCATGCGCGGTCATCATACTTCCTGTTCGGCTTCGGCTTCGGCGACCTCTTCTTCGGTCCCCTTAGCCAGGTCCTCTTGCGTGATCCAGCCGGCCGAAAGGCGGGCCTGGACGATCATCTGTTCGGCCTCGACGCGCGAGACGTCGAACTTCGAGAACAGGCCTTCGAACTTCTTCGTTTCGCCGTTCTTGCGTTCCGTCCAGCCGACGAGGTCGTCGGCGGCACAACCGGCAAAGTCCTCGATCGACTTAATGCCGTCTTCGCCGAGCGCCACCATCATCTGGGCGGTGATACCGTCGATTTCGCGCAGCTCGTCCTGAACGCCGAGCGCCTTGCGCTTCTCGTCCATCTCGGCTTCGAGACGCTCGAGGAATTCGCGGGCACGCTGCTGGATTTCCTGCGCCGTCTCTTCGTCGAAACCGTCGATCGAGGAGATTTCGTCGAGATCGACATAAGCCAGTTCTTCGACCGCTGCAAAGCCTTCAGAGGCCAGAACCTGGCCGACCATTTCATCGACGTCGAGCGAATCCATGAACAGGTTGGTACGCTCGTTGAATTCCTTCTGGCGGCGTTCCGATTCCTCGGCCTCCGTCATGATGTCGATGTCCCAGCCGGTCAGCTGCGAGGCGAGCCGGACGTTCTGGCCGCGGCGGCCGATCGCAAGCGACAGCTGCTCGTCAGGAACGACGACTTCGATACGCTCGGCATCCTCGTCGAGAACGACCTTGGCGACTTCGGCCGGCTGCAGGGCATTGACGACGAAGGTCGCCGGGTCCTGCGACCACGGAATGATGTCGATCTTCTCGCCCTGGAGTTCGCCGACGACAGCCTGAACGCGCGAGCCGCGCATACCGACGCAGGCGCCGACCGGATCGATCGAACTATCGTTCGAGATCACGGCGATCTTGGCGCGCGAACCCGGATCGCGGGCAACCGACTTCACCTGGATGATGCCGTCGTAAATCTCGGGCACTTCCATGGTGAACAGCTTCACCATGAACTGCGGATGCGTGCGCGACAGGAAAATCTGCGGGCCGCGCTGCTCGCGACGGACATCATAGACATAGGCACGGACGCGATCGCCATAGCGGACGTTTTCGCGCGGGATCATTTCGTCGCGGCGGATGATGCCTTCGCCACGGCCGAGATCGACGATGACATTGCCATATTCGACGCGCTTGACGGTGCCGTTGACGATTTCGCCGACGCGATCCTTGAATTCGTCGAACTGGCGGTCGCGCTCGGCTTCACGCACCTTCTGCACGATCACCTGCTTGGCGGACTGTGCGGCGATGCGGCCGAAATCCATTGGCGGCAGCGGATCGGCGATGAAATCGCCGAGTGCGGCGTCCGGGTTGCGGTCGCGGGCAAGCTCCAGCGGGATCTGCGTCGAATAATCCTCAGCCTTGTCTACAACTTCGAGCAGGCGCTGCAGACGGATTTCGCCGGTCTTCGGATTGATATCGGCCCGGATGTTGGACTCGGTGCCGTAACGGGAGCGTGCCGCCTTCTGGATGGCGTCGGCCATTGCGGCCAGCACGATCTCGCGGTCGATGACCTTTTCGCGCGCCACTGCATCTGCGATCTGCAGAAGTTCGAGCCGGTTCGCACTGACTGCCATTGTCTTGTTTCTCCGTCTTTACTCCAGGGTTCCCGTCCCTGTAGCGGTCTGTTGATCGGTTATTCCTGGTCGTCCGCTTCGTTCTGGTTGGCGGCCTCGGCTTTCGCCAGCTTGTCGGCGCGCAACGCGTCGCGGATCAGGTCGTCGGTCAGAATGAGCTTCGCATCGCTAAGCGCCGTGAAGGGAATGGTGACCTTCTGCTCTTCCCCGTAAGCGACCTGGTCACGCTCGAGCGTGAAACCATCGACGCCTGCTTCGACGATCTTGCCGCGGAAGCGCTTGCGATTGTCGATCAAGATCGACGTCTCGCATTTCACGAGGTGGCCCTGCCAGCGGACGAAATCGGATTTCCGCACCATCGGACGGTCGATGCCGGGCGAAGACACTTCGAGATGATACTCTTTATCGACCGGATCTTCCACATCGAGGACAGGAGAAATCGCCATCGAGACTTCTTCGCAGTCCTGAACCGTCATCGTCCCGTCGTTGCGTTCGGCCATCACCTGCATCGTCACGCCGTTCTGGTTCAGCATGCGGACGCGGATAAGCCGGAAGCCGATGCCGATGAGGACAGGTTCGATGATATCGGCAAGACGCTGGTCGAGCCCGGTTTCGGTAATCAGCCGCGGCTCAAGTTCGTTGCCTGCGTTTGTCATGTCCGACAAGCGGTGCGCTCCTCGCAATTTCATGCTTTTTAGGGATCGCGCTAATAAAAAAGAGCGGGTCCTTGCGGCCCACTCTTCATCAAGCGATCAAGAATTTGAGAGCCATATAGTCGGGTTTTTCCGAAATTGCAAGGTCTGCGGCTGATTCCGCCAATTCGTGTCGGGTGACGTCGGTGGGCCTATGGCCAGCGCCGATCTTGCGCATATATTGCCGTTGCGGCGCAACAACAAAAGCGGAGAAATCGTGGCCTACACTTCGTCGACATTGGCGCCCCTGCGGCACGATACCTACCGCACCATCTGGTTCGCCAGCCTGTCCTCGAATTTCGGCGGCCTGATCCAGGCGGTTGGTGCTGCCTGGATGATGACGACGATCAGCGCCTCGGAGGATATGGTCGCGCTGGTGCAGACCTCGACGGCGCTGCCGATCATGCTGTTTTCGCTGATATCGGGTGCGCTCGCCGACAATTACGACCGCCGGCGGGTCATGCTGACGGCGCAATGCATGATGCTGACGGTTTCGGCTCTGCTGACGATCTTCGCCCTTCTCGGCTGGATCACCCCCTGGCTGCTGCTCTTCTTCACCTTCCTGATCGGCTGCGGCACAGCACTCAACAATCCCTCCTGGCAGGCCTCGGTCGGCGACATGGTGCCGCGCGCCGATCTGCCGGGCGCCGTCACGCTGAACAGCATGGGTTTCAACATTACTCGCAGCGTTGGGCCGGCGATCGGCGGCGTCATCGTCGCCGCAGCCGGCGCCGCTGCAGCTTTCGGAGTGAACACCGTAAGCTACCTCGCTCTGATCTATGCCCTGCTGCGCTGGCGGCCGAGCACGCCGGTCTCGACTCTGCCGCGGGAGGCGCTCGGCAGCGCCATCTTCGCTGGCCTGCGTTATGTCTCGATGTCGCCCAATCTCGAAAAGGTTCTCCTCAGGGGACTGCTCTTCGGCATCGGCGCCAGCTCGATCCTGGCGCTGCTGCCGATCGTCGCGCTCGATCTCGTCGGCGGTGGCCCGCTGACCTATGGTTTCATGCTCGGCGCCTTCGGCATCGGTGCGATCGGCGGGGCGGTGCTGAATGCGCGACTGCGCCAAATGCTTTCCAGCGAGATGATCATCCGCCTGTCTTTCGCCGGCTTCGCGCTGAGCGCCGTCATCGCCGCCTTCAGCCCAAGCGCTGTCCTTACCTCTGCCGGGCTGCTCGTCTCCGGCGCTTGCTGGGTTTCCGCACTTTCGCTCTTCAACACCATCGTCCAGCTTTCGACGCCGCGCTGGGTGGTCGGCCGCGCGCTGTCACTCTACCAGACCGTCACCTTCGGCGGCATCGCCGGCGGCAGCTGGCTATGGGGTATTGCCGCCGATCGATACGGCGTCGCCGATGCGCTGCTAATGTCATCGACCGTCATGCTGCTCGGCATCGTGATCGGCATGCGTTTTTCCATGCCGGCCTTCGCCTCGCTCAATCTCGATCCGCTGAACCGCTTCACCGAGCCGGCCCTCAGTCTCGACATCACGCCGCGCAGCGGCCCGATCGTCATTCAGGTCGATTATGAGATCGGAGATGACGACCTGGCCGAATTCATGGAGCTGATGGGCGAACGGCGCCGTATCCGCATCCGCGATGGCGCCCGCAACTGGGCGCTGATGCGCGATCTCGAAAACCCCGGACTGTGGACGGAAACCTACCACACGCCGACCTGGGTGGAATACATCAGACACAACCAGCGACGGACGCAGGCCGATGCCGAAAACACCGACAGGCTGCGTGCGCTTCACCGCGGCGAAGGTCCGCTGCATGTTCACCGGATGATCGAACGCCAGGCGATCCCGCCCGGCGACGATGTCTTCCACAAGGCGCCGATCGATCTGCATCATTGAGGCCAGGCATGCACAGTTTCAGGCTCGCCCGCCAGTCCGATCTCGCCGCCATCGTCCGGCTTCTGGCCGACGACGATCTTGGCGGCACCAGGGAAATCGTCGCCGACCCCGTCGATGCGCGGTATCTCTCGGCCTTTGCCGCGATCGAGGCGGATGCCAATCAGCTTTTGGCCGTTGCAATCGATGCGGCCGATCGGGTGGTCAGCTGCCTGCAACTGAGCTTTATTCCCGGCCTGTCGAGGATAGGCATGTGGCGCGGCCAGATCGAAAGTGTGCGTGTCGCAAGCGATCGTCGCGGCTCGGGCCTCGGCGCAGAATTCATCGAATGGGCGATCGCCCAATGCGCCGCGCGCGGCTGTGGCCTCGTGCAGCTGACATCGGACAAGACGCGGGCAGATTCGATCCGCTTTTACGAGAAGCTCGGCTTCGTCGCCAGCCATGAAGGGCTGAAGCGCACGTTCTGAAGCGGACTACTTCAGCTTGCCCTTCATCGTCGCTTCGGGAAAGCAGGTCGGCTTCATACCGTTTTTTGCCTGCCACTGGCCGATCGAACGCCGGGTCTTGTAGCCCGGCAGGCCGTCGGAACCGCCGACATCGTAGCCCTCCCGTTCCAGTGCCTTCTGCATGGCGGCGACATCCGAGCGCAGCATCTTGCCGACATCGCCCCATCGGCCTTGGAAGGCGCCGCCATTATCGGCGATCCGGTCGGCGAGATTACCGATGTAAAGCGCGTAGAGATCGGAATTATTATATTCCTTGATGATGTAGAAATTCGGCGTGACGACGAATTCCGGCCCGTCGCGGCCGGCCGGCACCAGCATCATGCCCTCAGCCTTCATTTCGCCCGAGGGGAAACCCTTGCCGGAGATGCGGTCGATGCCGAGCGAGGCCCAGTGCGACAGCGGCTTTGCGAGATCCGGCCCTTCCTGCGCGCAGGAGACCGCCTCCGGTATCGATACCTCGAAGCCCCAGTCGCGGTAGCGCTGCCAACCCTTCTTGACCAGGAAATTGGCGATCGAGGCGAGCGTATCCGGCACCGAGGTCCAGATGTTGCGATGGCCGTCGCCGTCGAAATCGACGGCGTATTTCAGATAACTGGTCGGCATGAACTGCGGCTGGCCAAGCGCGCCCGCCGACGAACCCTTGAAATCGGCGGGCGTCACGTCGCCGCCGTCGAGAATATGCAGCGCCGCCACCAGTTCGGTGCGGAACATCTCCTTACGCGTCGACATGAAAGCCTTGGTCGCCAGCACCTCGATCGCCGAATTCGGGATCTTCGCCGCGCCGAAGCCGGTCTCCCGCCCCCAGATGGCAAGCACGATCGAGCCCGGCACGCCATAGGTCTTCTCGATCCGCTTCAGCGTCGAACCGTATTGCGTGGCAAAGCCGCGCCCCGTTGCGGCAAGCCTCTTCAGATGGTCCTCGTTGAAATAGGGACCGGGCGAAGAAAATTCCGCCTGCGTCTGCTTCTGCTCCTTCGGCGGCGGGAAGCCGGGCGGCGCGAGATCGGGCAGGTTCCAGTTCAGCGTGATGCCAGAGAAAGCGGCCTGGAAGGTCTTCTCCGAAATGCCGTTTGCCCTCGCCTCGGGCCAGAGGTCCTTCTGCACCCAGCTTTCGAATTGCACCTCGACATCGGCTTTCGATGGGGCTGCGAGGGCGGGGAAGGGGAGGAGGGCGAGTGTCAAAGCAAGTGCGAATATCCGCGGCATAGATAAGCCTCTCATATCACCGTCCGCGCCCGAAGGGCCGCCGCAAGCGTGCCCTCGTCGAGATAGTCGAGCTCTCCGCCGACCGGCACACCGTGCGCCAGGCGGGTGATCTTCACCTCAAGCCCCTGCAACTGATCGGTGATGTAATGCGCCGTCGTCTGGCCCTCGACGGTGGCGTTGACGGCGATGATCAGCTCGCGGATGCCGCCTTCGCCGATCCGGTCGATCAGCCCGCGAATATTGAGATCGTCGGGCCCGATCCCGTCGAGCGGCGACAGCGTACCGCCGAGCACATGATAGGCGGCGTTCATCGCGCCTGCTCGCTCCAGCGCCCAGAGGTCCGATACATCCTCGACGACGATGATGATGGATTGATCGCGCTGCGTGTCGGTGCAGACTGTGCACGGATCGACCGTATCGACATTGCCGCAGCGCGAGCAGATCTTCACCTTGTCATAGGCCTCGCCCATCGCATTCGACAGCGGGCCAAGCAGCTGATCCTTCTTCTTGATCAGATGCAGTGCCGCCCGGCGTGCCGAGCGCGGCCCGAGGCCCGGCACCTTCGCCAGAAGCTGGATGAGTTTTTCGATTTCGGGGCCGGTGACTCGTTTTGCCATGCGCCGTTCTTAACTGATATGGAACGAAAACGGAATCGCGGAAGGATCGGCCGTCCCATGAAAATCCTGGCGCTGTGCACCGGCAATCCGGAAAAACTGCCGGGCAAGAGCTATAAGACCGGCATCTTCAAGCATGCCGTCAACGGCGCGGTGATAATCGATGCTGAAGGACTGGTCGGTGATGCCATCTGCAACCGAAAACACCATGGCGGAGTCGATCAGGCAGTTTATGTCGAGGGGTCGCTGACGCTCGACTGGTGGAGCGGGGAGCTTGGCCGGCCATACGAGCCCGGCACTTTCGGTGAAAACATGGTGATATCAGATCTCGACAACCGCGACGTCGCCGTCGGCGACCGCTTTGCCGCGGGCGATCTCGTCCTAGAAGTCACCTCATGTCGAATTCCCTGCGCTACCTTCGCCGCCAGGATGGACGATCCGACATTCGTCAAGCGTTACACCGCCGCCGCCCGTCCCGGCATCTATTGCCGCGTGATCAGGGGTGGGGTGGCCGAGGCCGGAATGCCGGTCGATCACCAACCATTTGCGGGAGAGAAGGTGACGATGCCGGAGCTAATGGAAACCTTCGGCCGGCGGCTGTCTGAGGTGGACCGGGCGAGATATCTCGCATCACCGATCCACTACAAACTGAAAGCAGTGTTGGAAGCCGCGCACGAACACTGGGCATAGGCGCGGGCCTATTTTGTTTGCGGCTCGATCAAAACGGCAGCTTGAAACCGGGCGGGATCGGCAGGCCGGCGGTGAGTGCCTTGGTCTTTTCGGCGGCGAGCGCCTCGGCCTTGTCCTTGGCGTCCTTGTGGGCGGCGACGATTAGGTCCTCGAGGATCTCGACATCGTCTTCCTTGAACAGCGATGGGTCGATCTTCAGGCTCTTCAGCTCGCCCTTGCCCGAGATGAGCACAGTGACGAGGCCGCCGCCGGCCTTGCCTTCGGCCGTGAGCTCGGCGATCTCCGCCTGCATCTGCTCCATCTTGGCCTGCATTTCCTTGACTTTGCCCATCATGCCCATGATGTCGCGCATCGTCTTGCTCCTTGTTGAAACTCTAGAACTCTATGTCGTCGCCAGGCAGGATGTCGCCTTCCTCGGATTCGGCGGCGGCCGGTGGCGTTGCCTCGCCTTCCTCTTCCGGTTCGGGCGCCCGCACGCGCACGTCGATGATTTTCGCCCCTGGAAAATGCGCCAGGATCGCTGCCACGTCAGGGTCCTGACGGGCGTCGATGACATGCTGCTCCCGGGTCCTGGCCTCCGCTTCCACCAGCGTCGGCTTGCCCTCTTCGCGGCTGAGGCTGACGATCCAGTGAATGCCGGTCCATTCCTTCAGCTTGACGGCAAGCTCGTTGAGCAGTGTCGTCGGCGCGCCCTCGGTCAGGCTGACGTCAAGGCGGCCGGGCTCGATCCGGACCGGGCGCACAAAGGCGCGCACCATCGCCTTCAACTTCGGATCGCGCTTCTCGGCGGCGAGATCGACGATATCGCTGACCGAATTGACCTGGACGAGCGACTTTAGCGCTTCCGCCGGTTTCGTCTCGATCCGCCCGACAGGCATCGTCTCGGGCTGGCTGCTCGGCACCGCACGCAGCATTGCCACCGGCGCGGACGCCTGCGGCTTGCCAGGTGCGATTTCCGGCGCGCGGGCCGCGACACTGCTTTGATAGGGAACCCGCGTGCCGTTGCCGCCGCCACTGCCGGAAGGCGGGGCCGCGGGCCGCGGGCCGGCATTGTCGCCGGAAAATTCGGCAAGCCGCCGCGCCGCGTCTTCGGGTGCCGGCAGATGCGCCGCATGCGCCAGCCGGATCAGCACCATTTCGGCCGCACCTGCCGTCCGCGACGAGCCTTCCGTTTCCGGAATGCCCTTCAACAGCATCTGCCAGATGCGCGACAGCGTCGTTACCGCAACGCCCTTGGCGAATTCCGCCGCCTTGGTGCGCTCGACTTCGCTGAGCGAGGGGTCGTTCGCCGCATCCGGCACATATTTCAGCCGCGTCACCAGATGGGTGAAATCGGCAAGATCGGTCAGCACCACCACGGGATTGGCGCCGGCCTCGTACTGGCTCTGGAATTCGCCGAGGGCTGCGGCCACGTCGCCCTGGACGACATGCTGGAAGAGATCGACGATCCGGGCGCGGTCGGCAAGACCGAGCATCCCGCGCACGGCTTCCGCCTGCACGGCGCCGGCACCATGAGCGATCGCCTGATCGAGCAGCGACAGCCCGTCGCGCGCCGAGCCTTCGGCGGCACGCGCGATCATTGCCAGGGCGTCCGGTTCCGCCTCGATGCCTTCCTTGGCGGCGATCGTCGAAAACAGCCCGACGAGATCCGACGCGCTGATGCGGCGCAGGTCAAAGCGCTGGCAGCGTGACAGCACGGTGATCGGCACTTTGCGGATCTCGGTCGTGGCGAAGATGAACTTCACATGCTCCGGCGGTTCTTCCAGCGTCTTCAAGAGGCCATTGAAGGCCTGCGTCGACAGCATGTGCACTTCGTCGATGATGTAGACCTTGTAGCGCGCCGAAACCGGCCGGTAGCGCACCTGCTCGATGATCTCGCGGATATCGTCGATGCCGGTATGGGAGGCGGCATCCATCTCGATCACGTCGACATGCCGGCCTTCCATGATCGCCTGGCAGTGCTCGCCGGGCGTGCGAAGGTCGATCGTCGGCTTGTCGACATCAGCTGTCTTGTAATTCAGCGCTCGCGCCAGGATGCGCGCAGTCGTCGTCTTGCCGACGCCGCGCACGCCGGTCAGCATGTAGGCCTGGGCGATGCGGCCGGTCTCGAAGGCGTTGGTAAGGGTGCGGACCATCGGCTCCTGGCCGACCATCAGGTCCGTGAAATCCTTGGGGCGGTATTTGCGAGCCAGCACCCGGTATCCGGTGCCCGTCGAGGCGGCATCTTTTGATTGTCGCTCGGTGTCGCTCATCGCCCTGCTTGTCGCCCGGATCGTCGGGCACTTCGTGGAGAGAAGGTGGGAGGCTGGCACGATGACCCGTGCCGGGCTCGTTAGGGCTGCTTCCTTCCGGACCTGACCCGGTTGGCGAGTGGCTCGTCCACCACCAACCTCCCGAATGCACATATCGGCAATATCGTCATCAAAAGCAAGCCAACATGATAAAAAACTGCTAGTCGTTGGAAAAGACAGGAGGAATGCCCTTGAACGGCTTTATGCTCGACCCTCGGCTGGAAAACGACAGCGTCAGCATCATGATCACGGGCCTCTGTGATCTGAGATTGTCGAGGGATGCCCGCTGGCCCTGGCTCATTCTCGTGCCGCGCCGGGCAGGCATCACCGAAATCTTCGAGCTGACGCCGCTCGACCAGGTGCTGCTTGCCTTCGAGACCGAGCTCACTGCCACGGCGCTGAAGCAGATCACCGGTGCCGCAAAAATCAATATCGGGGCTCTTGGCAATATCGTCCGCCAGCTTCATGTTCATGTGATTGCCCGCTTCGAAGGCGATGCCAACTGGCCGGGTCCCGTCTGGGGCTTCGGACGCGCGGAACCCTACGAAGACGAAAAGAGAGACGAATTCACAGCGAAGCTGCGGGAAGCCCTTTCATCATGAGTCATTCGCTTTTCGATTCGGATGTGCCGCATCCGGAGCCCAGCAATCTCACGGCTTTTGCCGCCAACGACCTCAATCGCGATTCCGAACATCGCGACGAACGCTCCGTCGAAAAAGCGCTGGCCAAGGAGGGCACGCATATCTTCGCCTTCGCCGGCGACAAGCTGGTGCTGAAGCATGACGGCCAGGTGCTCGATCCGCTCTTTGCCCGCTATGAGCTTCAGGAGCTTCGGCCGAATTGGGACGAGACGGTGCTTCTCGGCTACCGCAAATCAGGCGAGCCGCGCCTTGCGGTTCCCGTCGGTATCGACGTCGACGATCTCACCAGCCAATACAAGCCTGCCGACGGCCGCACGCTGTTTCGCGAAATGCTGATCGACGAGGTGCTGCTCGGCGAATTCGCCCAGGCCGCGAGCCTCATCCGCTGGAATGGCGACAACCGCTTCTGCGGCCGTTGCGGCTCGGCGATGGAGATCCACATCGGCGGCTACAAACGTGTCTGCGCTGCCTGCGAACACATGATCTTCCCCCGCACCGACCCTGTCGTCATCATGCTGACGATCGATGAGAGCCGCGACCTCTGTCTGCTCGGCCGCAGTCCGCATTTCGCGCCCGGCATGTATTCCTGTCTTGCTGGCTTCGTTGAACCTGGTGAGACCATCGAGAACGCCGTGCGCCGCGAAACGCTGGAGGAATCGGGCATCCGCACCGGCCGCATCCGCTACCACGCCTCGCAGCCCTGGCCGATGCCACATTCCCTGATGATCGGCTGTTACGCCGAGGCCAGATCCGCCGAAATCACCCGCGACGAGACGGAGTTGGAGGATTGCCGCTGGTTCACCCGCGAGGAAACGATCGAGATGCTGGAACGCCCGAGCGCGACAGGCAAGGCCTCTCCGCCGAAAGGGGCGATCGCCCACCGCCTGATGCGCGACTGGGTGGAGTGGAAGCGGTAACGCCATGCCGGTCGCCCGCTCGGAACGGCTGCTGACGCTGCTCCAGACGCTCCGGCGTTACCGGCGGCCGGTGACCGGCATCGTGCTTGCAGAGGAAACCGGCGTCAGCCTGCGCACGCTCTATCGCGATATTGCCAGCCTGCAGGCCCAGGGTGCGATGATCGAAGGCGAAGCCGGCATCGGCTACGTGCTGAAGCCGGGTTTCATGCTGCCGCCGATGATGTTTTCCGAAGAGGAGCTGGAAGCACTGGTGCTCGGCTCGCGCTGGGTCGCCCGCGCCGCCGAACCGCGCCTGGCCGGCGCCGGCGCCGATGCGCTCGCCAAGATTGCCGCCGTGCTGCCGGCCGATATGCGGGAGATGATCGATTCGGCAGCCCTTTTCGTCGGCCCCAAACGCCGGGACGAGGACAAGGCGGATGTCTCGGCCATCCGCCGGGCGATCCGCCTGGAGCGGATCCTCGAACTGCATTATGGCGACGAGCAGGGCCGGATCTCGCGTCGCCGCGTCTGGCCTTTCGCACTCGGCTATTTCGAGCATGTACGCGTCCTCATGGCCTGGTGCGAACTGCGCCAGGACTTCCGCCATTTCCGCACCGACCGCATCATCGACATGACGCTGCATGAGGTGCGTTATCCGCGCCGCCGCACGGTTCTTCTCAAGGAATGGCGCGAGCAGGACGTGCCGCTCGAGAACTGAAACGCTGCTGCCATAAACTGTCAGCAGTCGGGGTTATCATCAGTACCACTTCAACAGGAAGGAGTACTGATCATGGCAATGCCTCCAGTCATTCAGCGGGCCGGCGACCGCTTCGCCACTGATAGCTTTGCCGACATCATTTCGGCCGAAACTTTCGCCGACGTCCGCCAATCGGCACGCTCCGGCCTGCTGCGCCTGGCCATCAGCTTTTTCTGGATCCCCGGGGGAAGCCGCTCCAAGCTCGACGTTGAAGCGACACCCGACTATCTGAAGCGCGACCTTGGCTTCATGGATGGGCGCAACCCACGCCACAAGGATGGTTTCCCGCTCTAGGCCACCTCATCGTTATCCGCATCCGCGAGGAGACGAGGGCGTTGCTTCGGCAACGCCCTTTGTGCCCTGCTGCCATAAATTGGCAGCAGGTAATTCCTCGTCCACCATCTAACACCACCGGGAGAACCAAAATGACCAGCCCCAATCTGATTATCCTCTACGTCAAGGACCCCGGCGAAAGCGCAAGCTTCTACCGGAACCTCCTGAACCGCGAACCGACCGTGGAAGCACCGAATTTCGTCGCCTTTCCGCTCGATGGCGGCTTCACCCTCGGCCTCTGGCGGCGCAGCAAGGTCGAACCGCAGCCCTCCGCCATCGGCAACCGCGGGGAGGTGGCCTTCATGGTTGCGGGGGAAAATGCTGTCGCCAACCATTATGAGGACTGGCGCAAGCGCGGCCTGCCGATCGCCCAGGAACTAACCGAACTGGACTTCGGCCCGACCTTCGTCGTGCTCGATCCGGATGGTCATCGCCTGCGTGTCTGTGAGCCGGATAAATAATAGCTGATATGCGAGGCCTCTCATGCATGCCGCCCGGAAGGTGGTTCCGGGCGTTATGCAAAAAACTAAAGCAGGCCTCGCATCGCATGCCCCTTGTAGACGCCGAGGATGCGCACCTTCTCGGAGAAGAACCGCAGTTCTTCCAATGCCCGCCGCACGTTTGGATCGTTCGGATGGCCTTCGATATCGGCGTAGAACTGTGTCGCCACGAATCTTCCGCCGAGCTGATAGCTTTCCAGCTTGGTCATGTTGATATTGTTGGTGGCGAACCCGCCGAGCGCCTTGTAGAGCGCGGCCGGAATGTTGCGAACGTTGAAGACGAAGGTGGTAACGACCTTTTCGTCCGCCGAATTCCGTTGCGCCCATTCCTCGTCGCGCGACAACACGACGAAGCGGGTGACGTTGTTTTCGGTATCCTCGACATTTTCGGCGATGATCTCGAGCCCGTAGAGATCGGCGGCAAGCCGCGGCGCCAGGGCGGCCATCGAGCGGTCGCCGGTTTCCTTCACCAGCTTTGCCGCGCCTGCCGTATCGCCGGCGATCACAGGCTTCCAGCCATTGGCCCGAACGATCTTGCGGCACTGGCCGAGCGCGTGAATGTGGCTGTGCACGGTGCGGATCTCGTCCTTGGTCACCCCCGGCAGCACCATCAGCTGGAAGCGGATCGGCATGAAATACTCGCCGATGATGTGCAGCCGCGATTCAGGCAGCAGATGATGGATATCCGCGACGCGCCCGGCGATCGTGTTCTCGATCGGGATCATCCCGATATCGGCGTCGCCGTTGTCGACCGCCGTGAACGCATCCTCGAAGGTCTGACAGGGCAGCGGCTCCATGGTCGGAAACATGTCCCGGCTGGCCATGTCGGAATTGGCGCCGAATTCGCCCTGGAAGGCGATCCTGTTGGTCTTGATGTTCATGATGGTTCCGTCAGTTCGACTTTGCGGAGAGGATGCGCCGCGCTATTTCGAGGTCGGCGGGAGTATCGACACCGAGCGGAACCGTGTCAACGATCTCAACGTCGATGCGCATGCCGGCCTCCAGCGCCCGCAACTGCTCCAGCGATTCGCGCCTTTCGAGCGTTGAAGGCCCGAGCGCGACGAACCGTTCCAGCGCCGCGCGCCGATAGGCATAAAGGCCGATATGGTGGTAGAGCGGGCCCTTGCCGTAAGGTGCCGTCGCACGCGTGAAATAGAGCCCGCGCAGTCGGGTGTCGGAAACGGGCGAACCGACAACCTTGACGATATGCGGCGCGGTTTTATCAGCTTCATTGTCGATTTCGGTCGTCAGCGTGCCGATATCGACCGCCTCGTTCTCGAGAGGGCGCAAAGCCGCGCGCACGGTTTCCGGATCGATCGTCGGCAGATCGCCCTGGACGTTGACGATGAATTTTGCCCTGCCGGCAGGATCGACTTTCTTCAGCGCCTCGAAGATCCGATCGGAACCAGATTGATGATCACTGCTGGTCATGACGACTTCGAAGCCGGCGGCCGAAACGGCATCGAACACCCGGGCGTCGTCGACGGCGACGACGACGCGGCCGATGGCTGCCTCCCTGGCGCGCATCGCCACCTGGACGATCATCGGCAGCCCGCAAATATCGGCGAGCGGCTTGCCCGGAAGTCGGGTGGAGGCCATACGCGCCGGGATCAATACAAGCACGTCATCTAAATTTGAATCACTCATTGGTCGGGCCTTCTATTCCGGGCTGAAAAGTGTCAAAAAGTCTCACGCACAAGACCATTTAGACAGTTGCAACGATCAGCCAAAAGACATAGGTTCCGCGCGATTTCAAGATGGTCGGGTTATGGTCTGCCGGCTGCAAGGGGAGCATTGCAGATGAATTCATACGTCAATACGGCCGTTGGGGCGCTGCTCGGAACGATTTTCGTTCTGATGTCGGTCTCCATCGCGTCCGAAGGGATCTTCCATTCCGAAGCACCGGAAAAGGAAGGTTTCGCGATCGTTGCCGAAGAGGCGCCCGCCGCTGGTGGCGAAGCTGCGCCTGCCGCTGCTGCCGTTCCGATCGCGCAATTGCTCGCTTCTGCCGATGCCAAGGCCGGTGAAACGGTCTTCAAGAAGTGTCAGGCCTGTCATGACGGCACCAAAGGGGGACCGAACAAGGTCGGTCCCAACCTCTTTGGTGTCGTGGATCGCCCGATCGCCTCGCATGAGGGCTTTGCCTATTCCGCTGCCATCAAGGATTTTTCCAAGGGCAGCAGCGAGAAGTGGACCTTCGAATTTCTCAACAAGTTCCTGATGGCGCCGAAGAAGGATGTTCCCGGCACGGCGATGGGCTTTGCCGGTCTGCCGAAGGATCAGGATCGCGCCAACGTTATCCTCTACCTGCACACGCTCGCCGATTCGCCGGTGCCGCTGCCGACCGCGACGCAGTGACGCGGACGGAATAATCGCATGTCATAGAAGCCCGGCCCGCGAAGCCGGGCTTTTTGTTGTGCAAAGAGTTTTTCAGGCACCCAGGAAATAGGCCCAGAGCGACACCGTGATTGCACCGAGCGCCGTCGTCACCGTGATCGTCGAGGCAGCGATGCTATGACCGACGCCGAAGCGGTTGGCGATTAGCCAGGCGTTGACGCCTGTGGGCACCGAGGAGGTCAGCACGATCGCCGCCGTCCATTCGGGGCTGAGGCCGAGGAGATGGCTCGCCGCCCATACGCAGCCGGGCAGCATCAGCAGCTTCAAGCTTGACGTGACGCTGGCGATGCCGAGATTGCCGGAAATGCCGTATTTCTCCAGCGCCATGCCGAGCGAGATCAGCGCCGCCGGACCGGCAATGCCGGCGATCTGCTTGACGACCGTTGCCAGGGTTACGGGCATGGTGAGACCGGAAAGATGCATGGCCATGCCGGCCGCAAGCCCGATCACCAGCGGATTGCGCACCAGATTGACGGCGATCTGGCGCAGCACGAGCATCATGCTGCGATCGCTTTTGCCGGCGATCTTGCGCTCGGCATGCTCCATCAGCACGGTGCCGGCGACCATCATCACCGGCAAATGCACGGCAAGCAGGATCGACAGCGCCACCAGCCCCTCATCGCCAACGGTCCGCTCGACGAGCGGCAGGCCGATGAAGATATTGTTGGCGAAGGCGGAGGAAACGCCGGCCAGCACGCCGATCCGTTCGTCGCGGCCGAAGAGCCGCGTGGCGGCGATATGGCCGGTCGCCCAGGTGATGGCAACGCCTGAGAAATAGACGATCCACAGCCGGAAAGGCGAGGCGCCATGAAAATCCGCCTCGGCGATGGTGCGAAACAGCAGTAGCGGCACGGCGATCTTGAAGACAAATTCGCTGAGCGCTTCGCCGACATTCGATGCCATCAGGCCGCTGCGGACGATCACCCAGCCGATGAGGATCAGGATGAAGATGGGAAGAACGTCGAGAATGATGGCTGACATGGGGGAGGCTGCTTTGCGCGGGGGGAGTATCAACCTCTACTGCATAATTCCTCAAATCGGAATCGGTTTAAGGAGAAAATTATCCAGCAATTCAAAGTTCTACGGCGCTGCGCGTCTAAGAAGGCATAGCGGCGCGACAGCAGCAAGCCTTCTGGATTGAAAAGCCAATCGCCAATCCGGCAGCATCCGCAGAGCAAAAAAAGCGGGCACAGCCCGCTTTTCCGCTCCGGACCTGCCGGATATCCGATCGCGAAGCTGCCAGTTCATCCGTGGTCAGCATCGCGCCGGTAAGATCGAAGGGATCATCCCTCGGGCGCCCGGCTGCAACCGAAAGCTGCTCATGCCGGTCTTCTTGCGACTGTTTCTAGATTTTGAAGATGACACGGGCATGACGAATAGGCGGCAGTTTTGCGAAGAAATAGATGTGCCATCCGCCATTTATCCTTCCAAACTGTAGAAATTTCGCTAAGACCAAACCCCGGCTATCACAAATCCGGGACTCCCCATTTCATGACAAGATTCGATGTTCTGACAGTCGGCAACGCAATCGTGGATATCATTGCCCGTTGTGACGACCAGTTCCTCATTGACAACCAGATCACCAAGGCGGCCATGAACCTCATCGATGCCGAGCGCGCCGAACTGCTGTATTCGCGCATGGGACCGGCGCTCGAAGCCTCCGGCGGCAGCGCCGGCAACACGGCCGCGGGCGTGGCTAACCTCGGCGGCAAGGCTGCCTATTTCGGCAATGTCGCCGCAGATCAGTTGGGTGACATCTTTACCCACGACATCCGCGCCCAAGGCGTCCACTACCAGACCCGGCCCAAGGGCACCTTCCCGCCGACGGCCCGTTCGATGATCTTCGTCACCGGGGACGGCGAGCGTTCGATGAATACCTATCTCGGCGCTTGCGTCGAACTCGGGCCTGAGGACGTCGAGACCGACGTCGTGGCCGACGCCAAGGTCACCTATTTCGAAGGTTATCTGTGGGATCCGCCACGCGCCAAGGAAGCGATCCTCGATTGTGCCCGCATCGCCCATGAAAACGGCCGCGAAATGTCGATGACGCTGTCCGACAGCTTCTGCGTCGGCCGCTATCGCGGCGAATTCCTCGATCTGATGCGCTCCGGCAAGGTCGATATCGTCTTCGCCAATCTCCAGGAAGCGCTGTCGCTCTATGAAACCGACGATTTCGAAGAGGCGCTGAACAGGATCGCCGCCGATTGCAAGATCGCCGCCGTGACCATGAGCGAGGACGGCGCCGTCATCCTGAAGGGCCGCGAGCGTTATTACGTCGATGCGATCAAGATCAGGGAAGTTGTGGATACGACAGGTGCCGGCGATCTCTTTGCCTCCGGCTTCCTCTATGGTTATACGCAGGGACGCTCTCTGGAGGATTGCGGCAAGCTCGGTTGCCTCGCCGCCGGCATCGTTATCCAGCAGATCGGCCCGCGCCCGATGACCTCGCTTTCCGAGGCTGCCAAACAGGCTGGGCTTATTTGAAGGCTTCGCCGGGATAGGCGCCCCAGATCTCCGACTGCGCCACCCAGCCGGAGGCGCCGTCGGTTTCGGCGCGGCACCAGTCACCGTTGCATTCGCCGATCGTCACCATTACGCCGGGTTCCAGCTTGGCGACGATCGATGCGGAGGGCTGCGCCTCGCGCCGCAGATTGACAAAGACGCCCTTACCCTTCGTCTTCATCCACGGGGCGGCGATCGCCGCACGCTGGCCTGACAGCAGTGACTGGTTGACCCAGCCTTCGGTACCGTCCGCATCGCGAATGCGGCGCCAGTTGTCGTATTCCTGAATGATCTCCACCGGCAACCCGGATTTCAGGTACATCCACGAAACGGCATAATCCGTTCCCGGGCCGATGCGCAGGTTGACGCGCTTGGATTTCAGCGTGACGAAACGCGGCAATGGCAGTCCGCTTGGACCCTTGGCGGCCTGCGCATGGGCAAATTCGACGGTTCCCATGGATGCGGCCAGAGCGATGGCCAGGGCGAGGCAGGACTTCAGGACTTTGCTGCGCATGGAAGTTTCCGTTTGCTCGAATTCGCGGACAGGCCCGGCCTGCTCGCGGTCCGGGCTCTGACATTCCCCGGCCGCACCGCGAGTTTTGTTTGTCTTCGCGTGCGGGTCTGGTAGAAAATGCCCGGATGGGAAAATTATCACCCCTCTTGGTTAAAGACCTCTGAACAAGGCACCACAGCCAGCCATGACAGCGAAGAAAAAACCGAAGGTCTACATCACCCGCAAGCTGCCCGATGCCGTCGAAACCCGGATGCGGGAGCTCTTCGACGCCGAGCTGAACATCGACGACGCGCCGCGTTCCGTTCCCGAGCTTGTCGCCGCGGTCAAGACCGCCGAGGTGCTGGTGCCGACCGTCACCGATCGCATCGACGCGGCGCTGATCGATCAGGCGGGACCGCAGATGAAGCTGATTGCCAGCTTCTCCAACGGCACCGATCATATCGACGTCGAGGCGGCGGCGCGCAAGGGTATCACCGTCACGAACACCCCGAACGTCCTGACCGAGGATACCGCCGATATGACCATGGCGCTCATCCTCGCGGTTCCGAGACGGCTCGGCGAAGGCGCGCGCGTGCTGACCGACAAGCCGGGCGAATGGGCCGGCTGGTCTCCCACCTGGATGCTCGGCCGGCGCATTCACGGCAAGCGCATCGGCATTGTCGGCATGGGCCGCATCGGCACGGCGGTGGCCCGCCGCGCCAAGGCTTTCGGCCTGTCGATCCATTATCACAACCGCAAACGCGTCAATCCGGCCGTCGAGGACGAATTGGAGGCGACCTATTGGGAAAGCCTCGACCAGATGCTTGCCCGCGTCGACATCGTTTCGGTCAATTGTCCATCGACGCCGGCAACCTTCCACCTGATCTCGGCCCGCCGGCTGGCGCTGCTGCAGCCGACGGCCTATCTCGTCAACACCGCACGCGGCGACGTCGTCGATGAAGCTGCACTGATCAAGTCTCTGAGGGAGGGTCGGATTGCCGGCGCCGGCCTCGACGTCTTCGAAAACGAACCCGCCGTCAATCCGAAGCTCATCAAGCTCGCCAATGAGGGCAAGGTCGTGCTGCTGCCGCATATGAGTTCGGCGACGATCGAAGGCCGCATCGACATGGGCGACAAGGTCATCATCAATATCCGCGCCTTCATCGACGGCCACAGGCCGCCGAACCGGGTGCTGCCCGGCCGCTGAAGGAGGCCGCGTCGAGCTGGATTCAGACGATGCGGATCTGAGGAGCAAGCATTTTGCGCATCTCGACGAATGTCGTTCTGGCAAAGCCGGGATGCGCCTTTTCGGCGGTTCTGGAAAATCCCCAGGCGGCAAAGACGGCGTGATTGTCGGTAAGCTCGATGCGGGTTTCCAGCCGCAAAGCAGGAAGACCGAGCCTTGCGGCCGTCAGTTCGGCAATTGCCAGCAGACGCTTGCCGAGGCCCTTGCCCTGCACCTCAGGCAGAACGGCGAGCTTGCCGACATAGAGGCAATCGGCCTCCGGCCGCAGGAACAGGCAGCCGATCAATTTGTCGCCGTCGATGGCGACATGGCCGATCTCTGCATCGGCCTTTTCCGCCAGCGACCCCGCCGTCAGCGCGAGCGCCGAGGAAGGCGGATCAATCCTGCCGTTCATCGAAGCGAAGGAGGCGAGGATGAGTGCGAGCAGCTCGTCCCAGCGCGTGAAACGATGATCAAGAGGGATAATCGTCATCCGCCCTGTCTTTCTGTCGTGCGGCGCCGTTTATAGCGCACAGTGTCGAACCGGGCCTTGAGCGCGTCGTAGAGCAGCAGCCGCCCGACCAGCGGCTCCCCGGTGCCGGTGACGAGCTTGATCGCCTCCATCGCCATCATCGTGCCGATGACACCGGTGAGCGCGCCGATGATGCCGGCCTCGGCGCAGGCCGGAATCAGCCCCGCCGGCGGCGCTTCCGGAAAGAGGTCGGGATATCTGGGGTTGGGCGTCCCGTCCTCGGCGCTCTCATAAGGCTTGAGAACCGTCAGCGAGCCATCGAAACGCCCGACGGCACCGCTGACGAGCGGAATACGTGCTTCCTCCGCCGCATCGGCGGCGGCGTAGCGCGTGTCGAAATTGTCGGAGCCGTCGATCAGCAAATCGAAGCCGGACAATTGCCGGCGGGCAGTTTCCGGGGAAAAGCGTTCCTCGAAGCGGATCAGCCGGACATGCGGATTGAGCCTGGCGATGGCCAAGGCGGCACTTTCCGTCTTCAACTCGCCGATCGTGCCGGAATCATGGATCACCTGGCGCTGCAGGTTCGACAGCGACACCCGGTCGTCGTCGACGATACCGAGTGTGCCGATCCCGGCTGCGGCGAGATATTGCAGCACCGGCGCACCGAGGCCGCCGGCACCGATCACCAGCACACGGGCGGCTTTCAACCGCTGCTGGCCGGCGCCGCCGATCTCGGGGAGCAGGATGTGGCGGTGATAGCGGGCGATTTCGTCCGGGCTGAGCGGTTCCATAGCGCCGATATTATCATGGCGCCCGGCGCTGGGAAAAGCCGCCTCGGTCATTCGAAAGCTTTCCCGTCGGCAACGGTGAAGAACTGAGCCCTGTCGCCGAGCGCCGAAAACATCTCGCGATCCGTTCCGGTCATGAAGGCCTGGCCGCCGAGCCCGTCGATGAGGTCGAACAGCGCGGCGCGGCGGCCCTCGTCGAGGTGTGCGGCGATCTCGTCGAGCAGCAGGATCGGCGCATGATCGGTGAGATTGCCGACGAGGCGCGCATGCGCAAGCACCAGGCCGATAAGCAGCGCTTTCTGCTCGCCGGTGGAACAACGTTCCGCCTCCATCGCTTTTTCGCGGTGGTGCACGATGAGGTCGGCCCGGTGCGGCCCCTCCAGCGTGCGCCCCGCGCCGGCGTCGCGGTAACGGCTCTCCGCCAGCATTGCCGCATAGTCGTCCTCGAGGTCGACCGAGGGCCGCGAAAACTGACCGTCCATGAAGCCTGAGAGCTGCAGCGCTGCCGAGGGGAAGGGTGAACTTTCCGGCCTTTCCTCGATCAGGCGGGTCAGCAGGCCGAGCATCTCCTGTCGGGCGAGCGCCATGGCGATGCCGAGGCTGGCCATTTGTTGTTCGATACCGGCGAGCCAGGAGGGGTCGAAACGGCCTTCATCCAGCAATTTGTTGCGGCTGCGCATGGCACGCTCGAAATCGCTGGCGCGGCGGCCATGGGCGGGATCGAGCGATAGCACCAGCCGGTCGAGAAAGCGGCGCCGGTCGGAGGAGGCGCCGGTAAAGAGGCCGTCCATCGCCGGTGTTAGCCAGAGAAGGCGCAGATGGTCAGTCAGTTCATCGGCGGTCTTGGCGGGGGTGCCGTTGATCCGCAGTCTGCGCGAGGTGGTTTCCTCGCTTGTTTCGATGCCGGTGCCGATCTCGACTTCGCCTTCCATGCCGTCGAGCGCGGCGAAGATCGAAAAACCGCCGGCCGCACCGACACGGGTAATGTCGCCATAGGCGGCGCGGCGCAGACCGCGGCCAGGCGAAAGCAGCGAGACTGCCTCCATGAGATTGGTCTTGCCAGCGCCATTGTCCCCCGTCAGCACGGCGTGCCGACCGTCAAGGGCAAGGGACGCCGCCGCATAGTTGCGGAAATCTGTCAGCTTCAGACGGGAAAGAGCAACCTTGTGCGGCATCGAATGTCCGGAATCGTGAAGCGTGACAGCTAAGCCTAAGCGGCGTTGATGGCAAGGCTCGCAGCTTCGTCGCCGCGGAACGTTGTCGCTACTGTCGATCGGTGCGCGATAAGCTCCGAGCACGACGCTAGGCGGGTTCAACTCTCGCTAAAAATACAACCTTTGGAGGAGGCGCCAACGTTGCCGAGGCAGTATGGGCGACGGCATCTTTCAGTCCCTTCGAACCCCGGATATTCGGGGTTTCGCCACAATTACCTCAGGCGGCTGACGTGACGTAAGGCACAAAAAAGCAAGTTGAAGTTTGCAACTGCAGGGTTGAGTTATCCTGCAAAAACGATATGGTAAACGAACGGTTTATGTATCAGAGAGTGATGAAGTGCCAGATCCGGTTGATATTATCGTTGGTCGCAACGTAAGGCAGTTTCGCACCCTTCGCCGTGTTTCCCAGCTCGAGCTTGGCGAAGCACTCGGACTGACTTTCCAGCAGATCCAGAAATACGAAAAGGGGACGAACCGCGTTTCCGCCAGCAAGCTGCATCAGATCGCGGTTTTTCTTGATGTTGAGATATCTGCTCTTTTCGAGGGAGCCGGCATATCGCAATTCGGCAGCCGCATCGAACTCAGCCCCGACGCCTATGCGCTGGCGCTGAGCTACGACAGACTGAGCTCGCCGGCAGGCAAGGAAGCGGTCAAGACCATCGTCACCCTGATGACTGGCCAAGCGGTCGAAACCGCCGCCTGATTCACCGAGCGCCACGCAAAGCATGACCTGCCCGGATCCGGATGATATCTGGACACATATAGCCGTGCGGCAATTTGGGGAGGCGACGTGCATCAAGACGAAGACCGGACGCATGTCTGTTGATTGAGATTCTACGTCGCGCGTTTTAGTGAATGTCGCATTCGTGCAGCGCCATCAGCAGATCGTCCTGCGTCTGGTGGCCGGCATGATAGAGGTCGATCGCGATGCTGGCGACGGAAAGCCCCTGCTGGCTGCGAAGCTTGATGTTGCGCTCGGCGCACCATGTGTAGAGGGCGCCGGCGAGAACGTCGACGTCGTCGGACTGGGAGGAAAAGGCTGGCGCCATGGCAGATACCCTTGGTTTAATTGTTCCCGGTAGAGCGCCGCGTATCGAAAATCGATTTTGATTTTCGGGTTATGCGCTGACGGCAGAGACTGAATTCATTTGGAAAACTTGCAAGCGACATCACGTGGCTGCGTTAACGCAAGTCGTGTTCCGGCGCGCGGCCGTGTCGATCTGGGACAAGGCGGCGGAGATGCACGGCAAATGTCTCAAATCGGGATCTGCTGAACGAAAAGCCGGAGGCGTTTCCGTCCCCGGCCTTGGAAATGGTGATGTCGATTGCGGCCAAAGCCCGTCGTCAAATTTGATTCATCCGACGCGCTTTAGGCTTTTGTTTTTAGGCATGTCGTTATCCCGGAACTGCCGCACACTTCCTGATGACATGCATTAGCCCTCGAAGAATTCCTTCATCCGGGCGAAGAAGCCGGTCGATTCGGGATTGTTCTCCTTCGAGGAAAGCTGCTCGAATTCCTGCAGCAGTTCGCGCTGGCGCTTGGTGAGCTTTTGCGGCGTCTCGATCTGGATCTGGATGTAGAGGTCGCCCGACTGCGCCGAACGCAGCACCGGCATGCCCTTGCTCTTCAGGCGGAACTGTTTGCCGGCCTGCGTGCCCTCGGGCACGCTGACGCGCGACTTGGTGCCGTCGAGCGTCGCCACGTCGAAAGTTCCGCCGAGAGCGGCCGTCGTCATCGAGATCGGAACGGCGCAATAGAGATCGGCTCCGTCGCGCTGATAGAACTCATGCGGTTTGACGGACAGGAAGATATAGAGGTCGCCTGCCGGCCCGCCGCGGGCGCCGGCTTCACCCTCGCCCTGCAGGCGGATGCGTGTACCGTCTTCGATGCCGGCCGGAATATTGACCGAGAGCGAACGCTCTTCCGTCACCCGGCCCTGGCCGTGGCATTTCGGGCAGGGATCGGGAATGATCTGGCCGCGGCCGTGGCAGGTCGGGCAGGTCCGCTCGATCGAGAAGAAGCCCTGTGCGGCGCGCACGCGCCCGCTTCCCTGGCAGGTGCCGCAATTCTTCGGCTGCGTGCCGGGCTTGGCACCCGAACCCGAACAGACGTCGCAGGTGATCGAGGTGGGAACGCGGATCTGCGCCGTCTTGCCGGCGAACGATTCTTCCAGCGTTATTTCCATGTTGTAGCGGAGATCGGCGCCGCGTTCGCGGCCGCCCGACGAGCGCTGGCGCGCACGCCCTCCGCCCATCATCTCGCCGAAGATATCCTCGAAGATGTCGGAGAAGCCGCCGCCGGCAAATCCGCCGCCCCCGCCGCCCATGCCGCCATGCTCGAAGGCCGCGTGGCCATAACGATCATAGGCCGCCCGCTTCTGCGGGTCCTTGAGCATCTCGTAGGCTTCGTTGATTTCCTTGAACTTGCGTTCGGCGTCCTTGTCATCCGGGTTCTTGTCCGGATGGAATTTCATCGCCAGTTTGCGGAAGGCGCTCTTCAGCTCTTTCTCGTCCGCCGTCTTGGCTACACCCAGAGTTTCGTAATAGTCCGCTTTTGCCATTAAGAATTAAACCCCGGAAATGGATTTTCCGGCTGCCATGGTGAGCAGCCGGATCAGATGTTGAAGCATAACCACGCCGTCGCGGATTACGCGGACTTCTTGCGGTCGTCGTCCTTGATTTCCTCGTAGTCGGCATCGACGACATTGTCGCCGCCTTCCGCAGAGGCATCGCCGGCAGCGCCGCCTTCGGCCTGCTGCGCTTCATAAATCGCCTGGCCGAGCTTCATCGACACTTCCATCAGCGTCTGGGTCTTCGCCTTGATGTCGTCGGCATCCGGCTCGGATGCTTCCGAAGCCGTCTTCAGCGCGGCGATTGCATCCGAGATCGCGGTGCGGTCGGCCTCGGAAACCTTGTCGCCATAATCCTTCAACGACTTTTCCGTGGAATGGATCAGGCTTTCGGCCTGGTTCCGGGCTTCGACGGACTCGCGACGCTTCTTGTCCTCGGTGGCATGGGCTTCGGCATCCTTCACCATCTTCTCGATGTCGGCGTCGGAAAGTCCGCCGGAAGCCTGGATGCGGATCTGCTGTTCCTTGCTGGTGCCCTTGTCCTTGGCCGAAACCTGCACGATGCCGTTGGCGTCGATGTCGAAGGTGACTTCGATCTGCGGCATGCCGCGCGGCGACGGCGGCAGGCCGACGAGGTCGAACTGGCCGAGCAGCTTGTTGTCGGCAGCCATTTCACGCTCGCCCTGCGAAACGCGGATGGTAACGGCCTGCTGGTTGTCTTCGGCTGTCGAGAAGGTCTGGCTCTTCTTCGTCGGGATCGTCGTGTTGCGTTCGATCAGGCGGGTGAAGACACCACCGAGTGTCTCGATGCCAAGCGACAGCGGCGTCACGTCGAGAAGCAGCACGTCCTTGACGTCGCCCTGCAGAACGCCGGCCTGAATGGCGGCACCGAGGGCCACCACTTCATCCGGGTTGACGCCCTTGTGCGGCTCCTTGCCGAACAGCTGCTTGACGACTTCCTGTACCTTCGGCATGCGGCTCATGCCGCCGACGAGAACCACTTCGTCGATTTCGGCGGCGGTGACGCCGGCATCCTTGAGCGCTGCCTTGGCCGGCGCGATCGTGCGCTGAACCAGATCGTCGACCAAGCTCTCGAGCTTGGCGCGGGTCAGCTTCAGCGTCAGATGCTTCGGGCCGGAGGCATCGGCCGTGATGAACGGCAGGTTGATTTCGGTCTGCTGCGAGGACGAAAGCTCGATCTTCGCCTTCTCCGCAGCTTCCTTGAGGCGCTGCAGGGCAAGCTTGTCGTTCTTCAGGTCGATGCCGTTGTCCCGCTTGAATTCGCCGACGAGATATTCGACGAGGCGCATGTCGAAGTCTTCACCGCCGAGGAACGTATCGCCGTTGGTGGACTTCACTTCGAAGACGCCGTCGCCGATCTCGAGGATGGAGATATCGAAGGTACCGCCACCAAGGTCGTAGACGGCAATCGTCTTGCCTTCTTTTTTGTCGAGGCCGTAGGCGAGTGCGGCAGCGGTCGGCTCGTTGATGATACGCAGAACTTCAAGACCGGCGATGCGGCCGGCATCCTTGGTTGCCTGTCGCTGCGCGTCGTTGAAATAGGCGGGAACAGTGATGACGGCCTTCTCGACCTTTTCGCCGAGATAGGATTCGGCAGTTTCCTTCATCTTCTGAAGGATCATCGCGGAAATCTGTGCGGGCGAGTAGCCCTTGCCATTGGCTTCGACCCAGGCGTCGCCATTGTCACCCTTGACGATGGTAAAGGGAACGAGGTGCTTGTCCTTCTCGACGGTCGGGTCCTCATAGCGGCGGCCGATCAGGCGCTTGACCGCAAAGAGTGTGTTCGTCGGGTTGGTGACCGCCTGGCGCTTGGCCGGCTGCCCGACGAGGCGTTCGCTATCCTCGGAAAATGCCACCATGGAAGGGGTCGTGCGTGCACCTTCCGCATTCTCGATAACCTTCGCGTCCTTGCCGTCCATGACTGCGACGCAGGAATTCGTCGTTCCAAGGTCGATACCAATTACTTTTGCCATGTCATTCTCTCCTTGAAGCAAGCTGTCGGAACCCCGAGAAGGCATTTCCCTGACAGCCCCTTACGGGATGGGTCTACTTGATTACGCAATCGTGATTGCGGTGATGCGGCGTATATAAGGAGCGGTTTTCTGGACTGCAAGGCGAGAAATCGCCCGGAATCCAGCAAAACGAATGTGTTGCATTCATTTTTTACAGTCACCGGGAAGGAGGTCGCCCCATGTCCGGAAAGCCGCCGATTTCTGATGCCTGTCGTCCTCACGTGTGAAGCGGTTCCGGAATAACGGCGTGCATCAAAACAAAGACCAAAGTGCGTCGCTGAACCAATTCCGACGCAACGCGCTTCTGAGCATCGGGCCCGCGCCGTGCATGCAGCAAAACTCTCACTGGCCCATGATCAGATCGAGCAGCGTCGTGCGCCGCGGCTGGACGGTAGAGGTTGTCTGTGGCGCCCCGACATCGCCGGGTGGAACCATGCCCTCGTAGCCAGAACCGCCGCCTCCGGCAATGTCTCCAGGCGGAACCGGGCCGTTGCCGGAGGTCGCCGCCTGCTGTCGGGCAGGCGCTTGCGGATAGCGATTTGCATTGTCGTTGCCGCCGAAGACGCCGGAAATGATCCCACCGATCGTCGAAGGCGACGCTTCGGCCGTCATCGGTTGCCCGCTTCCAGATTGTCCAGCCCCGGGTGCTGTCTGCGCCATCGGCTGACCATTGTTCGGATCGGCGATCAATTGGCCGTTGCCGAAGAGCGGCGCTGGCGAAAGTCCCTTGTGGGCGGCGACCATGAATTCCTTCCAGGCCTTGGCGGGCAAGCCGCCGCCGGTCACCTTCTTCATCGGCTTGCCGTCATCATTGCCGAACCAGACCCCCGTGGTGAGGTTGCTGGTGAAGCCGACGAAGAGCGCGTCGCGCGAATTCTGCGTCGTGCCGGTCTTTCCTGCCGCCTGCCAGCCGGGGATCTTGGCGCTCTTGCCGGTGCCGTTGTCGATGACGCCCATCATCATCGCATCCATTTCGGCGACGATCTGCTCGGACAGCACACGTGGCGGGCTGTCATAGGTATTTTCGTAGAGAACCTTGCCTTCGGCGGTCGTCACCCGGCGGATGACGTGCGGCGTCGCCTTGTAGCCGCCATTCATGAAGGCGGCATAGGAGGCGGTGAGTTCCATCAGCGACACTTCTGAAGTGCCGAGCGCGATCGAGGCGTTCGGTTGCAGCTCGCTTTCGATGCCGAGCCGGTGGGCAAGCTTGATCACCTGATCCGGCCCGTCATACATTACCAGCTGGGCGGCCACGGTGTTCAGCGACTTGGCAAGTGCGGTAGCCAGCGTCACTTCGCCATTGTATTTCTTCTCGTAATTTTCGGGCGTCCAGTCGCCGATCCGGATCGGCGCGTCATTGAACACCGAATAGGGCGTCAGCCCCTTCTCCAGGGCGGCAGCATAGACGAAGGGCTTGAACGAGGAGCCCGGCTGGCGCTTGGCCTTGACGGCGCGGTTGAACTGGCTCGTCGCATAGTCTCTGCCGCCGACGAGCGCCCGGATCGCACCGGTGCCGTCGATCGACACGAGGGCCGCCTGCGAAGCGTCGAGCTTCCCGCCCTCCTTGTCGAGCACGTCGACCAGCGATTGCTCGGCCTTCTTTTCCAGCGACTTGTCGATGGTCGTATCGACGATGACGTCTTCCTTGACGTCGCCGATCAGGCCCGGCAGTTCGTCCATCACCATGTCGGCGACGTAGTGTCCGGCCCCTGACCAATAGCTCTTGGCCGAAGCCGGGGTCTGCGACATCGCGGTCTTGACTTCGGAATCGGTAATGAAGCCCTGCTCGCGCATTGCCGCAAGCACGAGTTGGGCGCGCGCATTCGCGGCTTCCGGGTCGCGGGCCGGCGAAAGTCGCGACGGCGCTTTGAGCAGGCCGGCCAGCACCGCGGCCTCGCCGAGGTTCACGTCACGCGCCGATTTATTGAAATAACGGCGTGAGGCCGCTTCGACGCCATAGGCGTTCGATCCGAAGAACACCCGGTTGAGATACATCGCAAGGATCTGGTCCTTGGTGTATTTCTGCTCCAGCCAGAGCGAGAGCAGCACCTCCTGCACCTTGCGTTCCAGCGTCCTTTCGGGGGAGAGGAAGAGGTTCTTGGCAAGCTGCTGTGTCAGCGTCGAGCCACCCTGCACCATGTGGCCAGCCGTAAAATTGGTCACGATCGCCCTGCCGAGGCCGAGCGGATCGACGCCGAAATGCGAATAGAAACGCCGATCCTCGATGGCGATGACGGCTTCCGGAATATAGGGCGACATGTTTTCGAGCGACAGCGCTTCGCCGCCGGTGGCGCCGCGATTGGCGATGACGCTGCCGTCGACGGCGGTGATCTTGACGTTCGGCGGCCGTTCCGGGATCGCCCATGTGCTGGCGCTCGGCATGCGCGAGCCATAATAGACGACAAGCCCGGCAACGCCGATGCCGGCCCAGATGAACAGCACGACGCACCAGTAGATCACGCGGCGCAGGAAGCCGAAAAAGCCGCCGCCTTCGCGCTCCCGCGGCTCGCGCCGCCGCCGAGGGACGGCACGTTGCGGCGGCGGTTTTGAGCCGCCGCGCCGCGGGGATCGGCTTCCGGCAATGCGATCGTCGGCATCGAGCGAAAATGCGTCATCGTCGCGTGCCGGGCGGCCGTTGAAGGACGGTTCGATTCTGTCGCCTGATCTGCTTCTGCCTGCCATCGCCGACCGGTCACACCCCATGTTCGATCGCGAAGCGTGACTTCGCACAACGGCACTCTTCCACAGCGCCGCGCGTCTTCTCAGACGCGCAAAGGACGCTGTAGCACTTTGAATGGCTGCATAATTCTATCCCCAAATCGGTTCCGATTTAGGGAATCATGCAACGGGCGCCGTGATCATCCGACTGAACTGTAAATGCGGCGATTTAACGGGGTATTAATTATGGAAAGCAAAGCAGATCGCGCCAAAAAGCGCGTCGCGTCATTCCTGCTTTATATGCGATGCGCTTTATCCCAAAACCGCTGCGCACTTTTGGGCGACATGCGTTGGCGCTCAGAACTGGCGGGCCTCGTAATCGTCGAGCGTTTCCGGGTCCTGCTTATATTCCCACTCGCCGAGATGAAAGCGGCGCCAGATCTGGCCGGAAGGGTTGAGGTTCGCCCCATCGGTAAGTCGCACAGGAAGGAGTGGGTTGTGTTTATGCCATACGGTAACGTCTATCGCGGCTGCCCGAGCGCCGAAAAGCCCTAGGAAAGCCAAGTAGTCTTGCGTCATCAGGGTCCAGCCTCGAACGGATCGAAATCGATCCGCAACGTCTCAAAACTGCAACAAAGAATCCCGCAAGACAAGAGCATCAAGCGTGCTCTCAGATCAATTTGTCGGTGGCCTGTTGCAGGCATGGATGCCAGTCATGGCGACTGTCAAAAATCTCACTCTCGACGGGACGGAGCAAAGCCGCCGGATGATCTTTATCGGCGTGACGCCGAAATGCGCGCGCTGCGTTCGCCGCACATCTTCTGTCTGCTGGTCGGAACCAATTGGCGCCGCGATTGTTTAGGGAAAAGCGGGACAACCCCTCACGTCCCGCGCATGATCGGCCGTCTCCCCTCAACACGCGCCGATCGACATCAGGCCCGGTGCATCCCTCTCGGGAGCGCCGGGCTTTTTCTTGCGTACCCGCCGGTGCCCGGGAAAACCTCGAAAGGGACGGCGCTGCGGCCGCCCCTTTGGATCTCATTGGTCGCAGGAGGGATCGCCGGGCCGGCAATCAAAATCCCTGCCATTGGGTCTGCGATCTCCATCTCTCCGGTCGCCCCGTCGATTGTCGTCGCGCCCATCCTGATTGCCATTTCGATTGCGCCAGTCTCTATCGCCGTCCCGGTTGCGATCCCCGTCGCGCCATTTCCGATCGCGATCCCGGTTGTCTCGATCCCGGTTGTCGCGATCGCGATTGTCGCGATCCCGAATGTCGCGATCTCGATTGTCGCGGTAATAGTCGTCCGGGCCGCGGCTCCAGCGGTCCCGCTCGCGATAGAAATCGCGGTTGCGGTAGTAGCGATCCCAGTAATTGTCGACGCTGAAGCGGATGACCGGGATGCCGAGCGGACGGTAATATTGCGGACCGACAAAGATACGGCGCTGCTGGTAGAGAGCCTGCACATATTGGCCGGATACCCAGCCGCGGCCGCCGTAGAACTCCACATCGCACCAGTTGACGTCGGAAAGGCACCCGCGGATCTCGACGGAAGAACCGGCGGGTATCACCGCGACGGCGGGGTATCGGGTGCTCGGACCGGCGCGCATGTTGACGTTCGCCGTCGAATAGCCCTCGGCAGCCTGCGCCATGACAGGCGCCAGCATGAAGAGACCAGCCGCGGCGATTTTAGCAAACAGATTTTTCACGCTTTTCTCACTCCTCATAGGCGCATTTTGGGGCTGCGCCCGGCTGCACTTGCCTGGCATCTGCCGTCTGAAAGGAAAGGTGGAACGACCGCCCCGCACTTGCGAGAGCGTTATTATTCACTTTGTCTTTCAATGGCTTATAGTGGTCCGTGATGAACGTAGCTTGAACGGGGAATTTCTATCGATGTGGCGCAGTGCTTCCGACAACCTGGCGATCGCGTGCGCCGTTAACGATCCGTTAACCTTTCGGAGGCAGTCTGGCTGCCATACCCGCTTCTCATTGACCACGGATGAACTGGCACTGAGCGAGTGGATGACGAAAGGCCGGTTTTAACCGGCCTTTTTGTTATTGCGTTTCCTTCAGGCGGCGAGCGCCTGGAGAATCCGGACCCATGAACGGATACCCTTGTGGTAGGAGACGAGCTCGTATTTCTCGTTCGGCGAATGGATGCGGTCATCGCTGAGGCCGAAGCCGACAAGCAGCGATTCCATGCCGAGCATCTTCTGAAAGTCGCCGACGATCGGGATCGAGCCGCCCATGCCGATGACGATGGCGGGTTTCGGCCACTCGTCGGAAAGCGCGGTCTTCGCCTTGGTCAGAACGGGCGAATCATAGGAGAGATGAATAGCCGGCGAACCGCCATGCGGATGGAACTCGACCGAGCAATCGGCGGGAATCTTCGAGGTGACATAGCTGCGGAAAGCCTCGCGGATGGCGGCCGGATCCTGCGTGCCGACGAGGCGGAACGAAACCTTCGCCGAAGCCTTGGCGGCGATCACTGTCTTGAAGCCTTCGCCGGTATATCCGCCCCAGATGCCGTTGATTTCGGCGGTCGGCCGCGCCCAGGTGAGTTCGAGCACCGAACGGCCCTTTTCGCCCGAGGGAACGGAAAGGCCGACTTCGCCGAGAAAGCTCTCCGCGGTCTTGCCCAGCGTCTCCCATGACGCCTTGATGTTCTCAGGGGTTTCCTCGACGCCGTCGTAGAAGCCGTCGAGCGTGATGCGGCCGGTTTCGTCATGCAGGCCGGCGAGAGCCTCGACGAGAATATGGATCGGGTTGGCGGCAGCGCCTCCGAAGAGACCGGAATGCAGGTCGCGGTCGGCGGCCGTCACGGTTACTTCTTCGCCGACAAGGCCGCGCAGCGCGGCGGCGATCGCCGGCGTGTCGCGATCCCACATGCCGGTATCGCAGACCAGCGCACAGTCGGCCTTAAGCTCGGCGGCATTGGCTTCGAGGAAAGGCTTCAGCGACGGCGAACCGGATTCTTCCTCGCCCTCGAAGAGAATGGTGACGCGGCAGGGAAGTGCGCCGTGGATCTCCTTATAGGCGCGGCAGGCCTCGAGGAAAGTCATCAACTGGCCCTTGTCGTCGGACGTGCCGCGGCCGGTCAGGATCTTGCGGCCGTCGCCGACATCCTTGATCGATGGTTCGAAGGGGTCGTTTTCCCAGAGCTCGATCGGATCGACCGGCTGAACGTCGTAATGGCCATAGAACAGAACGTGCGGCGCATCGGTGGACGCGCCGGCATGATGGGCGACCACCATCGGATGGCCAGGTGTGTCGCGCACCGAGGCTTCGAAGCCGAGCGTCTGGAGATATGCGACAAGCCATTCGGCGGCCTTGCGGCATTCGGCTTTGTAGGCGGGATCGGTGGAAATCGACTGGATGCGCAGCAGTTCGAACAATTTTTCGAGGCTTGATGAAAGGTTCTGATCCGCGCGCGAAAGCACCGGTTGTATATCGGTCATTTTCGACTCCTTTTCGAAATTTGGCCGGACGATAGACCAAACCAGGAAAGCAGGCGAGGCGGAAAACGTAAAAATCAGGCGGGAGGCGCAAGAGTGCTGAAGCGACGTGGATCGGTCTTATGGAGGGCCGTTTCACGATAATAAAGAAAGACCTAATTCAATTTACAGTTAATTAGCACAACCTAAATAGCATCGGCCAAAACCAGCTGTTCGGGGGCGCAGATGTTTTCGGTCATTGCATGTATTCGCGACAATCACGATTGGCGGCTAGTCGTGGCGGCGGCCGCGGTCTGCCTGGTTGGCGTCATGGCGGCGATGCTGCTGTATTCCCGTGCCCAGGACTGCGACGCCGGACGCCGCAAGCTCTGGATCGGCGCGTCGGGCTTTGCCTTCGGCACCGGCGTATGGGCAACGCATTTCATCGCGATGCTCGCTTATGATGGCGGCACGCCAATCAGCTACGCGCTCGACCTGACGCTGCTTTCCTTTCTCCTGTCGGTGGTCGGCTCATGGGTGGCGATCCTCGCCGCTTCGCAACGTGACGGAAGATTTTCCTCTATCCGCGGCGGCGTTCTGATGGCCCTCGGCATCGCTTCCATGCACCTGACCGGCATGCAGGCGATCGAGGCGCAGGCTGTTATCCTCTACGATCCTCTGATGACACTGACGGCGGTCCTTGCCGGAATGCTTCTGTCGAGCGCCGCTTTCCATATCTTTTTCAGTCTGAAGGGGATGAGGCGTCTCCTCACCTCATCGCTGGTGTTCGTCCTCGCCATCTGCACTCTTCACTTCATTTCGATGGGCAGCATTACGCTCGTCCCGGACCCCGGTATGGAGGTTCCCACATCGGTGCTCGACACCAGGGTGCTTGCGGCGATCGTCGTGGTGGCGGCAACGGCTCTTATCCTGGTCGCACTTGCCGTGGTCTTCGTCCAAAGCCATCTGACGGATCTGCGCGGGCTTGCCAATGCCTCGCAGGAGGGGTTGCTGATCCTGCGCGAAGGCCGGATCATCGATGCCAACGAACGATTCCAGGCCTTATCAGGCTGGAAGCTTGCCGATCTCTCGGGTAAGGTCCCCTCGGATGTGCTGACGGTCGTTCAGGGACCTCGGGAGAACCGGCCCGGCGAGACGCTGCTAAACACCCGCGCCGGCCGAGAGATTGCCGTAGAAGCGACCTCCAGCAAGATCGTTTATCGTGGCCGCAATTGCGAGGTGCTGGCGGTGCGCGATCTCACCGAGCGCAAGCAGGCCGAGGAGATGATCGAGCATCTCGCCCATCACGACGTGCTCACCGATCTGCCGAACAGGTCGCTGTTCGACACCCGCATCCGGCAGGCGCTGCAGGTGGCGGAGCGAAAGAACACCGAGGTGGCGCTGTTCTGTCTCGACCTCGATCGATTCAAGGCCGTCAATGACATCTTCGGCCACGCCGAAGGCGACCGCATTCTCCGCAAGGTTGCCTCTATCCTGCGCCGGGTGGCCGGTGAGAGCGATACGATCGCCCGGCTCGGCGGCGACGAATTCGCCATCATCCAATCCGCTGGGCAGCAGCCGGCGTCGGCGCAAAAGCTTGCGGCTGATATCATCGACGAATTCGCCGCCGAGATGGACACGGCCCGTGACCCCACAGCCGTCGGCGTCAGCCTCGGCATCGCGCTCTATCCAAGAGATGGGCGCACGGCCGAAGAACTCTGCAACAATGCCGATACCGCACTCTACCGCGTCAAGCATGATGGTCGCGGCCGGGCTTGTTTCTTCGACGCGGAGATGGACGAAGCGGCGCGGAACCGCCGCCAGATCGAAAGCGACCTGCGCCATGCAATCATCCGCAATCAACTCCATGTCAACTATCAGCCGATCCTCAATGCACAGAGCGGCGAGATCAGCGGCTACGAGGCCTTGATGCGCTGGCACCGGCCGGGCCACGGCATGACCGAGCCCGACATTTTCATCCCCGTCGCCGAGGAAAGCGGTTCGATCGTTCAGCTCGGCGAATGGATATTGCGGCAGGCCTGCATGGAGGCCGCGCGCTGGCCGCAGCCGCTGACGATTGCAGTCAATGTTTCACCGGTGCAGTTCATGCTGCCCAACCTGTGCGAGCGGATCGAGGCGGTGCTTGCCGAGACCGGGCTCGCACCCGATCGGCTGGAGCTTGAGATCACCGAGGCAGCGCTGATCCGCGATCGCGACCGGGTGATGGCAATGCTGCAGCGCCTGCGGAGGTTGGGGGTGCACATTGTCATGGACGATTTCGGCACCGGTTACTCTTCGCTCTCGAACCTGCGCTCGTTTCCCTTCGACAAGATCAAGGTCGACCGCAGCTTCACCGGCGTGCTGGAGCATGACGCGGCGGCGCGATCGATCGTGCGCGCTATCATCGGTCTCGGCCACAGCCTCGGCATGCCCGTCGTCACCGAGGGTGTGGAAACGGAGATGCAGCGCCAGATCGTCGTCGAGGAAGGTTGCGCACAGGTGCAGGGCCTGTTGCTCGGCAAGCCGGATATCGAGCCGAGCTTGAAGCTAGCCGTCGGTAAAAACGTCCGGCAGGCCGGACCCGGCATGCCGCCGCGACGGCGCATACGCCTTGTCAACGAATAATCTCAGCAAATAATCCCGGTCAGAGCGCCTTGGCGTTTTCCAGAAGCCGGCGGATATATTCAAGTGTCAGCTCGCGCTCGAAAACCCGAAAACCTTTAAACAGCGCAAGGTCGGCCTCACGCGCGGTCTCGATCGCCTCGGCCTCCATGGCGCTGGCCTTCGGCGTCAGGAAGAGCAGTTGCGCCCGCTTATCGGATGGATGCGGCCGGCGTTCGATCAACCCGTCGCGGACCATGCGCGAAAGCGTGTTGGCCATGGTCGCCTGCTCGATATCGACCCGCTCGAGAAGCTGTTTCTGGGTCAGCCCGTCTTCGGCCCAGAGTTCCAGCAGAATGGGGAACTGGCCCGGAGAAAAACCGAGCCCGACCGCGCGCTGGTGCAGCGAGCGGGCAAAACCCTTCGCCAGCTGGCTGGCAAGGTAGGCTCCCGAATCCATGCGGTTAAATCCCATGATTGCAAGTTAGGCTCAAAACCATGCTGGAGACAATGCAGCAAATCGCATGCGATGCTTCAAAATATGCAAGCGACGATGATAATTTCGAGTGCCCGGGAAAAACAAAAGTCGCCATGGCCTGGAGGTTGGCCATGGCGACCTTAAAGTGGGGACAAAGGCCCGGAGAGGGGGATAAGGCCTTTGTCCAAGCCTGACGCGGCGGGGGACAAGCCGGTAGTCAGACCCGCGGCGCGATCAAGCGCCGGTGACATGGATTTGTGCCTGTGAATGTGGTTTTTCAAGGGAGGGCGACCGTTACAAATCGGTAACAGTTTGGTGAGCGGAATCTCCGCTGCACAATTCCTCGATTCGGAATGCGGTTTAAGGAAAAAATTATGCGTCCATTCAAAGTGCGACAGCGTCCTTTGCGCCTCTGAATAGAGGTGCGTAACCCTTTTCGCGCGCCGAACTTTATATAGACCTCGTCCCGTGCCCGCGCTATCCATGCACCCATGAAAAAAGGCGATCACCTCTTCCTAATCGATGGTTCCGGATTCATCTTCCGGGCGTTTCATGCACTGCCACCGCTGACCCGCAAGACCGATGGCCTGCCGATCGGCGCCGTTTCCGGTTTCTGCAACATGCTGTGGAAGTTGTTGAGGGATGCGCGCAATACCGATGTCGGCGTGACGCCGACACACCTTGCAGTCATCTTCGATTATTCCGCCAAGACGTTTCGCAAGGATCTTTACGACGCATATAAGGCGAACCGGTCCGCCCCGCCGGAGGAGCTCATCCCGCAATTTGGCCTGATCCGCCAAGCCACCCGCGCCTTCAACCTGCCCTGCATCGAGACCGAAGGTTTTGAGGCCGACGATATCATCGCCACTTACGCCCGCCAGGCTGAGGCATCCGGCGCCGATGTCACCATCGTCTCCTCCGACAAGGACCTGATGCAGCTCGTCAGTCCCAATGTCCATATGTATGACAGCATGAAGGACAAGCAGATCGGCATTCCTGACGTCATCGAGAAATGGGGCGTGCCGCCAGAAAAGATGATCGATCTGCAGGCGATGACCGGTGATTCCGTCGACAACGTTCCCGGAATTCCCGGCATCGGCCCGAAAACCGCCGCCCAGCTTCTTGAGGAATACGGCGATCTCGACACGCTGCTCGAACGCGCCACCGAGATCAAGCAGGTCAAGCGCCGCGAGACGATCCTCGCCAATATCGATATGGCGAGGCTCTCGCGCGACCTCGTGCGGCTGCGCACCGATGTGCCGCTCGATCTCGATCTCGACGCGCTGGTGCTGGAGCCGCAGAACGGCCCGAAGCTGATAGGCTTCCTCAAGACCATGGAATTCACGACGCTGACGCGCCGCGTCGCCGAAGTCTGCGATTGCGATGCGAACGCCATCGAACCGGCGATCGTCAACGTCGAATGGGGTAAGGCTGCCCACGGCCCCGATCTCGATGCGGCCGAGCCGGCCCCCGTTGCCGGCGGCATCCCCGAGGTTTCCGGCGAATCGGTGCCGGTGCCAGCCCGTGCGAAGGCAAAGACCGCCGTCGAAGGCGCCTTCTCACCCGCCGATCTTGCCAAGGCGCGCGCCGACGCCTTTGCGACGCTGCCCTTCGATCATTCGGCCTATGTGACGATCCGCGATCTGGCGACGCTCGACCGGTGGATCGCCGATGCGCGCGATACCGGCCTCGTTGCTTTCGATACCGAGACCACCTCGCTCGATGCGATGCAGGCCGAGCTTGTCGGCTTTTCGCTGGCGATCGCCGACAATGTGGCCGATCCCACCGGCACCAAGATCCGCGCCGCCTATGTGCCGCTCACCCACAAGAACGGCGTCGGCGATCTGCTCGGCGGCGGCCTTGTCGAAAACCAGGTCGCCATGCGCGATGCCTTGCCGCGGCTGAAGGCATTGCTGGAGGACGGGGCGGTTCTCAAGGTCGCGCAGAACCTGAAATACGACTATCTGCTGTTGAAGCGCTACGGCATCGAGACCAGGAGTTTCGACGACACGATGTTGATCTCCTACGTGCTCGACGCCGGCACCGGCGCCCATGGCATGGACCCGCTCTCGGAAAAATTCCTCGGTCATACCCCGATCCCCTACAAGGACGTGGCCGGCAGCGGCAAAGCGAATGTCACCTTCGATCTCGTCGATATCGATCGCGCCACCCATTATGCGGCCGAGGATGCCGACGTGACGCTGCGCCTCTGGCTGGTGCTGAAGCCACGGCTGGCGGCGGCAGGACTGACCAGCGTTTATGAACGGCTGGAGCGGCCGCTGCTGCCGGTGCTGGCGCGCATGGAAGCGCGCGGCATCACCGTCGACCGGCAGATCCTGTCGCGCCTGTCCGGCGAGCTGGCCCAGGGCGCCGCCAGGCTGGAAGACGAGATCTATGTGCTGGCCGGCGAGCGCTTCAATATCGGCTCGCCGAAGCAGCTGGGCGACATCCTGTTCGGCAAGATGGGCCTTGCCGGCGGCAGCAAGACCAAAACCGGGCAATGGTCCACCTCCGCGCAGGTGCTCGAGGATTTGGCCGCCGCCGGTTTCGAGCTGCCGCGCAAAATCGTCGACTGGCGCCAGGTCACCAAGCTGAAGTCCACTTATACCGACGCGCTCCCGGGCTATGTCCACGCAGAAACCAAACGGGTCCACACCTCCTATTCGCTGGCATCGACGACGACGGGACGCCTGTCCTCCTCCGAGCCGAACCTGCAGAACATTCCGGTGCGCACCGCCGAAGGCCGCAAGATCCGCACCGCCTTCATCTCGACACTTGGCCACAAGCTGATTTCTGCCGACTACAGCCAGATCGAATTGCGCGTGCTTGCCCATGTGGCCGAGATCCCGCAGCTGACCAAGGCCTTCGAGGATGGCGTCGACATTCACGCGATGACCGCGTCGGAAATGTTCGGTGTGCCGGTCGAGGGCATGCCGGGCGAGGTGCGTCGCCGCGCCAAGGCGATCAATTTCGGCATCATCTACGGCATCTCGGCCTTCGGCCTCGCCAATCAGCTATCGATAGAGCGTTCGGAAGCCGGCGACTACATCAAGAAGTATTTCGAGCGTTTCCCGGGCATCCGCGACTATATGGAAAGCCGAAAGGCCATGGCGCGCGACAAGGGTTATGTCGAGACGATCTTCGGGCGGCGAATCAACTATCCCGAAATCCGCTCTTCCAACCCGTCGGTACGCGCCTTCAACGAGCGTGCGGCGATCAACGCGCCGATCCAGGGCTCGGCTGCCGACGTCATTCGCCGGGCGATGATCAAGATGGAGCCGGCGCTGGCTGAAGTCGGCCTTGGCGATCGCGTCCGCATGCTGCTGCAGGTGCATGACGAACTCATCTTCGAAGTCGAGGACGAGGATGTCGAAAAGGCGATGCCGATCATCGTCTCGGTCATGGAAAACGCCACTATGCCGGCGCTCGAAATGCGCGTGCCGCTGAGGGTCGATGCGCGCGCTGCCAGCAATTGGGACGAGGCGCATTGATCCATGTCGCCCAAATGTGTGCATCTTGGGTAAACGACATGCAGAAAACGAGGGCCTGATAGGCTCCGCATCATCAGAGTCGATGCGCCGCACTTCGGGTCCTCACAAAATTGGCAAAGATTTTTCCGCTTAACTCAACTCACTGAAATCGCAGCGATTTAGCGACGGGAGCCGTATCAGAACGATACGGCGGGAAGGAACTTATTAACCTTCCTTTTCTATCCCGGTAGGGTCGTAATTTGTTAGGCATGAGTGAGTAGCGGACGCATGCGTTTTCCCAGAACCAATTTGACGGACGCCGGGGACTTTTCCAGCGAGATTGAAACCGAGCTTCCGGAGATAAATCCCGGAGAAAAGCCGGCGGCACCGATCTGGCAGAGCAATTTTTCTCTCGCGCCGAATGTCCGTTTCACCCGCACGCCGGAAACGCTGATCAGCAAGCGGCGGGCGCCGAATGAGCTTGTTCGGGATGATTCGCAGATTGGACAGCAGGCGATACGCATCGAGCCGGTCGCCGTCGACGTGCCGTTCGATGCCTATCTGCCGGAGCCCTACGAACTTTCCGCAGCACCGCACGTGATCGAACTGCAACCGTCACCCTTGCCCGAAGGGCCCGCCGCGCCTGCCTTCCGCGCCAGTGCCGAGCTTTCTTCCATTTCGGATTTCGCCTTCTGGGAAGTCATGGCCTTCGAAGAAGGTGAGCCGGTTCGCGCGCCTGCCTTGATCTCGTTCCCGAAGGTCGAGACTGCGCCCGAATCGATCACGTCGCTGTTCCGCATCATGGAATGGCGCCCCGGCCGGCCGGCCCCCGCGCCCGTCGCCTCCCGCCCGGTTCAGCCGCCCGCCGCGGTCTCCGCAAAGCTCGCCGTCCGCCCTCCGGCCGCAATATCCCTGGAACGGCTCCGGCGCATTCCTGTCGAGGCACCGGTCGTACCTTCCCCCCAGGCTGCGCCAGCCCCTCAGATTGCGCCAGCTCCTCAAGTCGCGTTGGCGCCTGAGGCTGCGCCGACACCCCGTTCTACGCCGCCCGTCGCCGCGGTCCTGCCCTCGCCGCGTCGTGTGACAAGACCCGAAAAGATCGACGCATCCGGCTATGAGTTTCCGCCGCGTGCCCTCCTGCAGGAACCGCCGGAACGCCTCGGCGAGATCATGTCGCAGGAGACGCTGGAGCAGAATGCCGGGCTTCTGGAAAGTGTACTCGAGGACTTCGGCATCAAGGGTGAAATCATCCATGTCCGCCCCGGCCCAGTCGTCACGCTTTATGAATTCGAGCCGGCGCCGGGCGTGAAATCGTCGCGCGTCATCGGTCTTGCCGACGATATCGCCCGCTCGATGTCGGCGCTCTCGGCCCGTGTCGCCGTCGTCCCCGGCCGCAACGTCATCGGCATCGAATTGCCGAACGTCACTCGTGAAACCGTCTATTTCCGCGAGATGATCGAAAGCCAGGATTTCGAGAAGAGCGGCTACAAGCTGGCGCTCGGTCTCGGCAAGACCATCGGCGGCGAGCCGGTTATTGCCGAACTCGCCAAGATGCCGCATTTGCTCGTCGCCGGCACTACCGGCTCCGGCAAGTCGGTCGCCATCAACACGATGATCCTGTCGCTGCTCTACCGCCTGACGCCGGAACAGTGCCGGCTGATCATGGTCGACCCGAAGATGCTCGAACTTTCCGTCTATGACGGCATCCCGCATCTTCTGACGCCTGTCGTCACCGATCCGAAGAAGGCGGTGATGGCGATGAAATGGGCCGTGCGCGAAATGGAGGAGCGTTATCGCAAGATGTCGCGCCTCGGCGTCCGCAATATCGACGGATATAACGAGCGCGTGGCGCAGGCCCGCGACAAGGGCGAGACGATCCATGTCATGGTCCAGGTCGGCTTCGACAAGGGCACCGGCGTCCCGATCGAGGAAAGCCAGGCGCTCGACCTGACGCCGATGCCCTATATCGTCGTCATCGTCGATGAAATGGCCGACCTGATGATGGTCGCCGGCAAGGAGATCGAAGGTGCGATCCAGCGCCTCGCCCAGATGGCCCGCGCCGCCGGCATCCATCTGATCATGGCGACGCAGCGCCCATCGGTCGACGTCATCACCGGTACGATCAAGGCGAACTTCCCGACCCGCATCTCCTTCCAGGTGACCTCGAAAATCGACAGCCGCACCATCCTCGGTGAACAGGGCGCCGAGCAGCTCCTCGGCCAGGGCGACATGCTGCATATGCAGGGCGGCGGCCGGATTTCCCGCGTCCACGGTCCCTTCGTCTCTGACGTCGAGGTTGAAAAGGTCGTTGCCCATCTGAAAACCCAGGGCCGCCCCGAATATCTCGACACCGTCACCGCCGACGAAGAGGAAGAAACGGAAGAGGAAGAAGCCGGCGCCGTCTTCGACAAGAGCGCCATGGCCTCCGAGGATGGCAACGAGCTATACGAACAGGCGGTGAAGGTCGTCCTGCGCGACAAGAAGTGCTCGACCTCCTACATCCAGCGCCGCCTCGGCATCGGCTATAACAGAGCCGCCTCATTGGTGGAGCGCATGGAGAAGGAAGGTCTGGTCGGCCCGGCCAACCATGTCGGCAAGCGCGAGATCGTTTCCGGGCGGGGTGACGGCGACTAATCAGGCGCGGAGTGCGCCACGCACTCCGTTCACATTCTTGAGACTGCCAACCGCACCGTCTCGCTGACGAACTCGGTCTTTCCGCCGGTATAAAAGTCCCAATTTCCGTCTGCCTCCGCAGCCAGCCGACGTTTCAGGTCGGCATAGGCTGCAGCTCTCTCAGGGTGATCCACGAGATAGTCGCGAAACAGGATGCGCTCCTGGTGTCCGCGATGATCGGGTCCGCAGACACAGAGCCTGAACCCGTAGCCGTCATGATCTCGGGTGAAGGCCCACCGGTTCTCTCCAGCGTCGCCGTGGAAGACGAAATCGGCAGAGCGCACCGCTTCGATCGCCGTCGGCAGAACGGCGTCTGAGATCACGACGATATCGAGGTCGATCTTCGGCTTGGCCGCCAGACCAGGCACAGACGTACTGCCGATATGATCGATGGACAGCACGGAATCACTGAGCAAAATAGAGACTTCACTGCTGATTTGGGCAAACAGCAGCGGCCAGGAGGGATCGTAGTCGACCACTTTGATGGCGCGCATGCTTCCTTCCGATCTCGGTCAGTGAATCTCGGCGAGCAGCCCGTCGAGGATCGTGACCATCTTCTGCTTGGCCTCTTCGAGCGAGCCGCTATTGTCGAGCTCCGCCACGTCGTAGTCGCCGCGCACCGTCAGCGGCCCGCGGGCAAGCCGCGCCATGATATCCTCATGCGTCTCGCGCCCGCGCGCCTCCAGCCGGCTCGCGAGCACTTCCGGGCGAGCGGTGACGTTGATCACCTTGAGCCGCGGGAAAGCCGCCTGGAAACGGTGAAGCGCCGAGCGCGAGCCGTTGGCGACAACGACATGGCCGCGCGACAATGCCACCGAGACCTCGGCCGGAATACCATATTTCAAGCCATGCGCCTCCCACCAGACGGCGAACGAGCCCGACTGCTCCATCGCGGCAAACCCTTCGAGGGAGACGGAAAGATGGTCTTCGCCGCCGGCGTCGCGGTGGCGGGTGATGACGCGGCGGGTGAAATGTACGTCGGCGCGGCCGGCGAAATGCCGCGCGGCGAGGTTCATCAGCGTGTCCTTGCCGGCGCCGCTCGGCCCGACGACGACGACCATGATGCCGCGCTCGGCTCCGGCTCCTGGATGGGGTTCGTAAGGGCTCATGCGACACGGCGTCCCTGGCGCCAGACGGAGCGTGTCACCGGCACGCCATGCGAACGGTGGACGCGGACGAGATCGGCGCGCAGTCCGGTGGCGATCCGGCCGCGATCGTCGAGGCTGACGGTGCGGGCGGGCGTCGACGTCACCATGGCGATCGCCTTCGGCAGGGTAATGCTCTCGACTTCATCGGCGAGGATGAAGGGTGCATGCAGCAGGCTGAGCGGCACGTAATCGGAGGAAAGCACGTCGAGCACGCCCATCTCGGCAAGGTCGCGGGCAGCGATATTGCCGGAATGGGATTTGCCGCGCACGATGTTCGGCGCGCCCATCAGCACGCTCATGCCGTGACCGTGCGAGGCGCGGGCTGCGTCGAAGCTGGTCGGGAATTCGGCAAGCCGCACGCCGTTGTCGATCGCCTCGCCGACATGGGAGAGCGTCGCGTCGTCGTGGCTTGCCACGGTGATGCCGCGTTCGGCGCAGACCTTGGCGATGGCGTTGCGATGCGGCGTCGAGTTGCGCGCCGATTCCGCCTGGCGCTTGGCGACGAAACGCGCGAAGACCTCGTCGCTCAGGCCGCGCTTCTTCTGATAGTAGAAGATATATTGATCCATCGTCTGGAATTGACGCTGGCCGGGCGCATGATCCATCAGCGAGACCAGCCGCACATGCCGATCGTTTTCGAAATCGGCGAAATGTTCGAGCACATTGTCGGCCGAGACCTCGCAGCGCAGGTGGATCAGGTGCTCGGCGCGCAGCCGGCCTTCCTTCTCCGCCGACTGGATGGCGTCGGCCATCTCGCGCATCTCGCCATGTTCGAAGCCGCCGTCCTCGTCCGCGCCCATGCGCAGGCAGTCGAACACCGTGGTGATGCCTGAAGTGACGATCTGGGCATCATGCGCCTGGATTGCGGCGGTCTTGTTCCAGCGAATGCCGGGACGCGGCTGATAATGGCCTTCAAGATGATCGGTATGCAGCTCGACGAGGCCGGGAATGACGTAGTCGCCCTCGAAATCTTCGCCGGCTACCGAGTTGCCTTCGGAAATGTCGGCGATCTTGCCGTCGCGAATGAGAATCGATCCGGAGAGGATGTCATCCTCAAGAACGATGCGGGCGTTGGAAAACACGGTCTCTTTGCTCATCTCGTCTGGTCTTTCAGCTTTTGGCGCCGGCAAGCGGCAGCCAGGAATGAACTTTAAACGGGGCGCCGCGCGTTTCTTCGGTGAAGACGGCAAGGCCCGAAATCGTAAGCGGCCGACCGGTGAAATCGGCAAAACGCTCGGTCAGGATCGCTTTCATCACTGCGGCGCGTGTCTCGGGCACCTGGCCGGTGAGTGTCATGTGGAAGCCGAAATCCTCCATCACATAAGGATAACCCCAGCGCTGCAGATGGGTGCGCTGGCTGTCGCTGAGCTTCTCCGGGTTGCGCCGCGCCATATCGGCCTCGGAAAGCGTTGCGCGGAACGGTTCGAAGGACCTTACCACCTTCGCGGCGAAATCCTGAAGAGGTTGATGAAGAGAACCGGGAACGAGGGCAAAAAAACGACCGAGCTGGCCCAGCACGAGTTCAGGAATCTCGAAAGCTTCAGTGCGCGCGGCAAAATCCTCGGCAACGGCCATGAGATCCTTCTCGGTGACCGAGGCGGCGAGCGAAAACGGTGCCTTGATCGTCGCGTGAAAGCCGTAGCGGCGAGGATCCGCGGTCAGCTCGAACTGCTCCGCCGCACCCAGTCTCTCATGTTCTGACGCAGAATAGGTCTCGCCGGTGAACGCATCGCGGCCGAGCCAGAGCGACGCCTCGCCGGTCAGGGGATCGTCCTTCGGCGGCGAGAAATAGAGAGCATAGCGCAAGGCTTTTATCCTGAGGATCATCGAAACGGGGGAGCGCAATGTGCAGTGATTTGGCGGCGAACCGCAAGCAGGCTCCCGGCTAAAAGATTTCCGTGACAGAATGATGATGGCGGCAGCGCCGCCACGGCCTTTGGAGCGGATATATCAGTGGGTTTTCGTGCCCATCAGCCGGTGGCGCAGCGCGTTCGAGGCGGCGTCGAAAATGAACACGACGATCAGGATCAGGATGACCATGTAGGCGACGTTTTCCCAGTTGGCGTTGGTGCGCATGGCCTCCCACAATTTGAGGCCGATGCCGCCCGCGCCGACGGCGCCGATGATGGTCGCGCCGCGCACGTTCGATTCCCATTGGTAGAGCGTCTGGCTGACGATGACGGGAACGATCTGCGGCATAATGCCGTAACGATGGACGAGCACGGTCTGAGCGCCGGTCGATTTGATGCCTTCCCGTGGCTTGTTGTCGATATTCTCCAGCCCTTCGGAATAGAGCTTGCCGAGCGTGCCGGTCTCGGTGAGGAAGATCGCGCCGCTGCCGGCAAGCGGGCCAGGCCCGAAGGCGCGCGTCAGGAACAGCGCCCAGATCAGCATGTCGACCGAGCGCAGGAAATCGAAAAAGCGCTTCAGGATCTGATTGAGCAGCCGGTTCGGCGTGATGTTGCGCGCCGCCAGGAAGGCCAGCGGGAAGGCTGTGAGCGAGCCGAGCAGCGTTCCGAGGAATGCCATGACGATCGTCTGGAAAAGCTTGGTCCAGACATCGCCGTGCTGCCATTCGCTGTTGTTCCAAATGTCGTCGAAGGCGAGCGCCAGGTTGGACTGGTCGGGCTTGATGCGCGGGCCGGAAACGATGAGACTGACGACCTCGCCGACCGGCTTGTCGAAGAAGGACGATTGCGTGTCGAAGATGAAATTCGCCCAGCCGATGAAACGCTTGCGGATCTTCACCCGGTCGACGGAAATGCTGACGTCGCCGGCAAAGCCGAGATCGGCGAGCACATTGTCGTCATAGACGGTCATCCAGCCGGGCACCGGCCCGACAACTTTCGGCGCACCGCTCGAAACCTCGACGGGAACGCTGATGCCATGCGCGGTGACGGTCGTCTCGCTCTTCGAGACGGTGACGGTGCGGCTGGTGCCGCTGATCGAAACCGTGATGCTGCCATCGGGATTGTTGACCAGCCAGTCCGCATGCGGATTGTCGCCGAGCGGCGAGAAGCGTGGATAGTGGATGTCGATCGAACCGTCATCCCCGATGCGGAATTCCGGCTGAACGTCGTAGCTCACCCATTGGCTGAGATAGATGCCGACGCGCTCCCAATGGGCTTCGGCGAAAAGCTTGGGCAGGTCGAAGAACCAGACGGCATAGAGGCTATAGAGCAGCGTCGCGATCAGGATCATCAGCCCGCCGAAACGCTGGCGGAACGACCGGTGCAAATATTCCGGATAGCGTGTTTCTATCTCATGCATGCGGTTTGCGTCGATCACCGTCATGGCGGCCTCAATGTTGCAGAAGGAAGGCGTGCTCGCCGACGAGGCGGCGGCGCAGCCATGCGGAGAATTGGTCGACGGCGACGATCGTCACGAACAGCAGCAGAACGAGCGCCATCGTCTTCGCGCCGAAGCCGCGCGAGATCGAAAGCTTCAACTCCTCGCCGATGCCGCCGCCGCCGACGGCGCCGATGATGGTCGAGGCGCGCACGTTGATCTCTAGGCGTAAGAGCGCATAGGAGGTGAAATTCGGCAGCACTTGCGGCAGAGCGGCGAAGCGGACGCGCTCCCACCAGTTGGCGCCGACGGCTTTCATGCCCTCATCGGGCTTCATGTCGATATTCTCGGCCACTTCGTAGAAGAGTTTACCGAGCGCGCCGATCGTGTGCAGGGTGATGGCGATGATGGCAGCCACCGGCCCGATCGACAGGATCGCGGAAAACAGGCCGGCGATAACGATCTCAGGGAAGGCGCGCAAAAATTCCATCAGGCGCTTGGCGACGATGCGCAGCGGCCATGAACTCGTCAGGTTGCGGGCGGCAAAGAAGCTCAAGGGAACGGCAAAGACGAAGGCGATGATTGTCGAGATCAGCGCCACGTTGATGGTGACGATCATCAGCTCGAAGTATTCGGGGATGTAGAAAGCGCCCCAGATGTAGACGCGGCCCTTGTCGAAATTGAATTCCTCGCCGCCCTTGTCGTTGACGCTCGCAATGTCGAACAGCGCACGCCAGACATCGTTCCAGTCCCTGGGGATGAGCCAGCTCAAAAAGTCGAAGAGATGCGGCAGGCGGTCGAAGAAATGGCCGGCATTGCTCTCGTCGGCGAAGCGGACGGAACTGACGAAGGCAGCAATCAAGATAACCAGGCCGAGGATAGTGTAGAAGCGGCGCTTGGCGACCATCCGCTCCCAGGCGGTGCCGATCTCCTGCGTGCTCTGCATGTGCGGCTGTGTATCGGCAATAGTCATGGACGCCTCGCCCGATCAAAGATAAAGGGCGGCCGTTTCCGGCCGCCCCGCATTCCAGAAACCGATCAGCCGCCGATGGCAGCTTTGCGAACTTCGACGACGGCGTTGTAGAAGTCGTGCTTGACCGGGGCGTAACCCTTGTAGTCGCCGCCTTCGACAGCCGCGAAGCACTTGTGATCCTTCTCCGGCAGAGCCGTGAAGAAGGCTGCAAGCTTCGTCTGCCAGTCCTGGCCGAGGGCGTTGCGAACGACGAGGGGGCCGTTCGGGATCAGCGGCGAACGCCATACTTCAACCAGCTTGTTCGGATCGACGGCGCCCTTGTCGACTTCCTTGCGGAAGGTGCCGGAGGTGTAGCCGTCTTTGAATTCGCCGATGCCCGACGAGTCGTCGACGGCAACGTCGACCTTGCCGTCATAAGCGGCAAGCAGGTTGTTCTCGTGGCCGCCGTTGAACTGCGTCGAGGCGAAGAACTTGTCGTTCGGCATGCCCGTGTCCTTGGGGATCTGCGTCAGCGGCACGAGATAGCCGGAGGTGGAATCCGGATCGGCGTAGCCGAGCTTCTTGCCCTTGGCGTCCTTGATATTCTTAATGCCGGAGGACTTCAGGGCGAGACCGACCGAGTAGTAACCCGTCGAGCCGTCCTTCTGCTGCGTCGTCAGGATCGGCGTAACAGCTTTCTCGTCCTTGATGTAAATGGCTGCATAGCCGGAAGCGCCGAGTTCGGCGAAGTCGAGCGTGCCGCCGAGCAGGCCCTGGATAACGCCGTCATAGTCGGCGGCGGGGAACAGCGACACCTTCTCGAAGCCGAATTCCTGCTTCAGGTGGTCGGCAAGGCAGGCATAGTTGCGCAGGCGGTCGGTTTCGTTTTCGCCGCCGAGAATGCCGATGCGGAATTCCTTGAGATCTGCCGCGTTGGCGGCGCCGACGAGCGCGAAGAGCGCCGTTGCCGCAAAGAGTGCTTTCTTCAACATGTGTCTCTCCTATTGACCGGTGCCCCCGGTCTTCCGTTACGAAGAAGTGTGCCCTTGACGCGGGCGCTCGATCGCGGCCGGCTCGCTCAGAGACCGGCCAGCGCCAGCGGTTGGGCGCCGGCGGATTGATTGTCTGCCCGCTCGGGAGCGATATTGATGGACGTCGAGGTCATCGTTTCGTCGATGCCGGCGCCATCCTTGTCCGTCCCGTAGATTGCCTTCACTGCCTCGGCGGTCAGTTCCGAAGCCTTGCCGTCGAAGACGACGCGGCCGCCGGCCATGCCGACGATGCGCTCACAATAGTTGCGGGCGGTGTCGAGCGTGTGAAGGTTGGTGATGACGGTGATGCCCTCGCGCTCGTTTATATCGCGCAGCGCATCCATGACGATCTTGGCATTCAGCGGATCGAGCGAGGCGATCGGCTCGTCGGCAAGAACCATCTTCGGGTTTTGCATCAGCGCCCGTGCAATCGCTACGCGCTGCTGCTGGCCGCCGGAAAGCGTGCCGGATGCCTGCAACGCCGTCTGCTCGATGCCGAGGCGTTCGAGCGCAGCGATGGCATGTACACGTTCCTCGCGGGTGAAGATGTTGAGCAGGCTCAGAAGCGTCGAGCGGTGGTTGAGGCGGCCGAGCATGACATTGGTCAGAACGTCGAGGCGCGGCACCAGGTTGAACTGCTGGAAGATCATCGCGCAATCGCGCTGCCAGTTGCGCAACGCCCGGCCGCGAAGCCCGGAGACCTCGACGCCGGCGAAATGAATGGAGCCGGAGCTCGGTTCCTGCAGCCGGTTGATCATGCGCAAGAGCGTCGACTTGCCGGCGCCGGATCGGCCGATGATGCCGACCATCTGGCCCTGAGGAATGTCGAGCGTGACGGAATCGACGGCGAGCTTTTTTCCGAAACGACGTGTGACATTCTTCAGCTCGAACATCATGCTTTCCCTTTGCACTCCAGGCCTTGGTCAGCATCGCATTAGTCCCGCTTGATGAACCTCCCATGTCATATTTGTGTAAGTCCTGTCACATATCCCCGCGCTTGTTGCGCATCTATATCGGCGGTTTAACCACCGTAGCGGAACAGGAAATCTTCCGCGCTCAGGTTGCGGAAATCCTGCAGCGCCTGGCGCAGCCGGTCGTGCTCCCAATCCCACCAGGAAAGCCTGTCCATCCGTTCACCGATCTCTCTTGGAAAGCGTTCGCGGATTGGTTTGGCCGGCACGCCGCCGACGATCGCGTAGGGAGCGACATCCTTCGATACCACCGCACCGGCGCCGATCACCGCGCCGTTGCCGACGGTGACGCCGGGCAGGATGGTCGCCCCATGGCCGATCCAGACATCGTTGCCGATCGTCACGCGGTTTGCCCGCCGCCAGGCGAAGAAATCGGTTTCCATGTCGCCGTCCGGCCAGTAGTCGGCGGCACGATAGGTGAAATGATGCAGCGTCGCCCGCCAGGTCGGATGATTGGTGGCGTTGATGCGCACGGCGGCGGCAATATTGACGAACTTGCCGATCGTTGCGCACCAGACTGAGCCATCCTGCATGATGTAGGAATAGTCGCCGAACGTGGCCTCGCTGATGCGGCAGCGCTCGGAGACCTCCGTATAGCGACCGAAGGTGGAATCGCTGACGGATGCCGTCTCATGCACATAGGGCTCGATGCCAAGCTTGCGGCTCATGCGGCGATCTTTCCAGGCGAGAACAGCTGGACGTCGAGGATGCGGTCGGCGACCGCCTCGCGCACTTCCTCGTCGTGGAAAATGCCGAGAAGCGCGACACCCGCCTTCTTCTTCTCCTCGATCATGCCGACGACGACGGCACGGTTTTTGGCATCGAGCGAGGCTGTGGGTTCGTCGAGAAGCAGGATCGTGTGCTCGGTGATGAAGCCGCGGGCGATGTTGACGCGCTGCTGCTCGCCGCCGGAGAAGGTGGCGGGTGGAAGTTGCCAGAGCGCTTCCGGCAGGTTGAGCCTGGCAAGCAGGGCGCCCGCCTTTTCCCGTGCCGTGGCGGCGTCTTCGCCGCGCGCCACAAGCGGTTCGGCAACCACATCGACCGCCGCGACGCGCGGTACTGTGCGCAGGAACTGGCTGACATAGCCGAGCGTGTGGCGCCGCACGTTGAGCACGGTGCGCGGATCGGCGGCGGCGAGCTCGACGATGCGCTGATCGTGGCGTATGAGGATCTGGCCAGTGTCGACGGCATAATTGCCGTAGATCATCTTGAGCAGCGAGCTCTTGCCGACGCCCGATGGGCCGCCGAGCACGACGCATTCGCCTGAGGCGACCGAGAAGGCGACATTGGAAACGACGGGCAGCCTGATGCCGTCGCGCAGGTGCATGGTGAAGCTTTTCGAGACTTCGGAAACGACGAGGGGCGTTGGCATGATGTCTTCTTTCCTGGTTTCGGATTTACAGCGCCGGCCCCTGAAAAGACGCGCAAGGACGCTGTAAAATCTTGAATTGCTCAGACCTGCAGGATCGAGGAGACGAGCAGTTGCGTGTAGGGTTCGCGCGGGTCGTCGAGCACCCGGTCGGTGAGCCCGTGTTCGATTACGTAGCCGTCCTTCATCACCATCATCCGGTGTGAGAGCAGGCGGGCGACGGCGAGATCGTGGGTGACGATGATCGCCGACAGGCCGAGATCGTTAACAAGGCCGCGCACCAGATCGAGCAGGCGTGCCTGCACCGAGACGTCGAGGCCGCCCGTGGGTTCGTCCATGAAGACGAGGCGCGGGCCGGTGACGAGGTTGCGGGCGATCTGCAGGCGCTGGCGCATGCCGCCGGAAAAGGCGCGCGGCTGGTCGTCGATGCGGTCGGCGTCGATCTCGACGCGCTCCAGCCAATCGATCGCCGAAGCGCGGATCGTGCCATAGTGCCGGTCGCCGATCGCCATCAGCCGTTCGCCGACATTGGCGCCGGCGGAGACGGTCATGCGCAGGCCGTCGGCCGGATTCTGGTGCACGAAGCCCCAGTCGGTGCGCATCAGGAAACGCCGCTCGGCCTCGTTCATGCGGTAGAGGTCGCGGTAGCTGCCGTCGCGCATGTGGTATTCGACGCTGCCAGTGCTCGGCAGCAGCCGGGTGGAGAGGCAGTTCAGCAGTGTCGTCTTGCCGGAGCCGGACTCGCCGACGATGGCGAGCACTTCGCCCGGCCAGAGATCGAAGGAGACGTCGCGGCAGCCGATCCGGTTGCCGTAAAATTTCGAAACGTCATGGACTTTGAGAAGCGGGATATCGCTCATTCTGCAGCCTCCCGGGCCAACATCTCGCCGGCATGCCCATGGGCGCGGCGGTCTTCGCAGTGATCGGTGTCGGAGCAGACGAACATGCGCCCGCCCTTGTCGTCGAGAACCACCTCGTCCAGATAGACATCCTCGGCACCGCAAAGGGCGCAGGGCTTGTCGAAGCGCTGGATGTCGAAGGGATAGTCATCGAAATCCAGGCTGACGACGTCGGTATAGGGCGGAACCGCATAGATGCGCTTCTCGCGTCCCGCGCCGAAAAGCTGCAGCGCGTCCGACATATGCATCTTCGGATTGTCGAATTTCGGCGTCGGCGACGGGTCCATGACGTAACGGCCGTGTACCTTCACCGGATAGGCATAGGTCTTGGAGATGCGGCCGTTATGGGCGATATCCTCGTAGAGCTTCACATGCATCAGGCCGTATTCCTCGAGAGCATGCATCTTGCGCGTCTCGGTCTCGCGCGGTTCGAGGAAACGCAGCGGCTCGGGGATAGGCACCTGGTAAACGAGCACCTGGCCGGGCCCGAGCTTCTCTTCCGGAATGCGGTGGCGCGTCTGGATGATCGTCGCCTCGCCTGTGCGCGTCGTCACCGCGACATTGGCGACCTTCTGGAAAAAAGCGCGGATGGAAACGGCGTTGGTCGTGTCGTCGGCACCCTGGTCGATGACCTTCAGCACGTCATCCGGTCCGATGATCGAGGCCGTCACCTGCACGCCACCGGTGCCCCAGCCGTAAGGCATCGGCATTTCGCGCGAAGCGAAAGGCACCTGATAGCCGGGAATGGCGATCGCTTTCAGGATGGCGCGGCGGATCATCCTTTTGGTCTGTTCGTCGAGATAGGCGAAGTTGTAGCTGGCCAGATCGCTCATTCGGCGGCCTCCTTCATGTCTTCGCCAGCGTTGCGGGCGGCTTCGAATTCGCGACGCATGCGGCGGACGAGATCGAGTTCGGCCTGGAAGTCCACATAATGCGGAAGCTTCAGGTGCTCGACGAAGCCGGTCGCCTGGACGTTGTCGGAGTGCGAGATGACGAATTCCTCGTCCTGTGCCGGGGCGGTGATATCCTCGCCGAGCTCTTCGGCACGAAGCGCCCTGTCGACCAGCGACATCGCCATCGCCTTGCGCTCGCTCTGGCCGAAGACCAGGCCGTAGCCGCGGGTAAATTGCGGGGGTGCCTTCGCCGAACCCTTGAACTGGTTGACCATTTGGCACTCGGTGATCTGGATCGTGCCCAGCGAGACGGCAAAACCGAGTTCCGGCACGTCGAATTCCACCTCGACCTCGCCGATACGGATCTCGCCGGTGAAGGGGTGGTTGCGGCCGTAGCCGCGCTGGGTGGAATAACCGAGCGCCAGCAGAAAACCTTCGTCGCCGCGGGCGAGCGCCTGCAGGCGCAGATCGCGGGTCATCGGAAATTCCATCGGCTCGCGGGTCAGGTCGCCGATCTCGTGATCCTCAGGCATGTCGCCGTCGGCCTCGATCAGCCCCTCCTCGCCGAGGATCTCGGAGACGCGCATGACGCGGCCGGTCTCGGCTGTGCGCTGGGCAGGCGTCTCGACCGCCTCGTCGGAAAGCAGCGACGGATCGAGCAGCCGGTGGGTATAATCGAAGGTGGGCCCAAGAAGCTGGCCGCCCGGCAGATCCTTGTAGGTCGCCGAGATGCGGCGTTCGATCGTCATATCAGCCGTGTCAAGCGGCTTGGAATAGCCGAAACGCGGCAGCGTCGTGCGGTAGGCGCGCAGCAGGAAGATCGCCTCGATCATATCGCCGCGCGACTGGCGGACGGCAAGCGCTGCGAGTGTGCGGTCGAAAAGCGAGGCCTCGGCCATCACCCGGTCGACGGCGAGCGCCATCTGCGCCACGATCTGTTCGATGCCGATCGCCGGCAACGAACGGTCGCCGCGGCGGCGGTCGGCCAGCAGGCGGTGGGCATTGGCGATGGCGGCCTCGCCACCCTTGACGGCAACATACATGAGCTCAGATCTCCGTTGCTGTGATCTTGGTGGTGCGCGGCAGGCAGAGGAAACGCTCGGCCGACGTCAGCACGATGTCGATGCCGCGCGGGAAGAGCGCGCGGTTCTCGGTCCAGAGCCGCAGGAAGGTCTCCGGCAGCCCGACAGGCGCGATTTCCGTCACAGTCTGGATACCGGGCCCCATCAGCGCCAGCCTGCGTCCACCCTCGAGATCGGCGAGCTCGATGACAACAGTCGTCGAGCGGTCGGGATATTCCTGCGTGCCCGATGCAAACAGGCCGAAGGAGCAAAGCGCGGTGCCGGCCTCCGTGAAGGCGAAGCGGGCCTCAGCCTTTTCACCGGTCAGCGGCGCGCCGGTGTGGAAGCCGAGCCACTCCGGCGCGGCCGATTTCGCCAGTCCCTGGGACAGCCAGACAGGCGTGTCGTGGTCGCAAAGCGTCAGCGCGATCGTGCCGGCGCCAATACCGAACGGCACAGGCGGCGCGACATCGGGCCGGACGGTGTGGATCGTGCCGGGGCGAGCCATGCCGTCCATCAGCATCTTGAAGACGCTCTGGGCGTGGAAGACCGGGTCGGCAAAGCCACCTGTGAGGGCTTCTGTCTTCAGTCCCATCAGTTGTCTCCCCGCACCATGGTGAAGAAATCGACGCGGGTCGCTGCCGTCTCGTCCGCCTTGCGGCGTTCGGCATCGGCGATCCGTTCGGCGACGGGCAAAAGCAGTGCCTGTTCGACAAAATCCTTCGTCGCCTCCTCCTGCCAGAGCGCGTCGAAGATCGCCGCCAGCCGGGCCTTCTCACGGTCGGTGCCCAGCGCCTGGGCATGGCCGATCGCCCCGGAGACGAGCCGGACCGTGGCCCGGGTCACTGTGACCTCGCCAAGATTGAAGGGAGCGCCGCCGCCGCCGATGCGGCCGCGGACCATCACCAACCCGGTCTCCGGTCCGCGCACCGGATGTGCCGCGGGCTTTTCCGGCAACGCGTTCCAGACCGCCGAGAGTTCGCTCAGTTCCGCGCGCGCCAGCAGGTCGGCGGCGCGTTTGCGCCCGGATGCCGTCTGTGGCGTTGCGCCTGTCCTATCCGCTGATATCATTGTCGCTTCCTCAAATGTCTATTGATATAGACAACCATACAAGATATACCTACGCTTAAATCGATGTGGTGACAAGCGTGACATCGGACGTGGGAACGGGGGCGGAATGCCAGGATTAAAGCAGGTGCAAAGGCAGACCGGCGTGGCGCTCTGGCGCCAGATCGCCGATCGGATCCGCGAAGCGATCAGCAGCGGTACCTATGACGAGACCGGAATGGTGCCGCCGGAGACGGTCCTGGCGCTGCAATTCGGCGTCAACCGGCATACGGTGCGGAGCGCTTTGGCGGCCTTGGCGCAGGAAGGGATCGTCCGTGCGGTACAAGGTCGCGGCACGCTGATCGAGCGCAAGGAGCGGCTGAATTTCCCGATTGCCCGGCGCACGCGATTTACCGCCGGCATCGGCGATCAGGCGCGCGAGATGCGCGGCCTTCTGCTCGACGAGGTGAAGGAGGAGGCCAGCGCCGAGGTCGCCCGCTGGCTGAATATCAAGCCAGGGGGGCAGGTGATCCGGCTGGAAACATTGCGCCATGCCGACAGGCGGCCGGTTTCAAAGGCGACGAGCTGGTTTCCTGCCGGGCGTTTTGCCGGGATCGGCGAGGCCTACCGCAAGCACGAATCGATCACCAAGGCTTTCGCCGAGCTCGGCCTGTCGGACTATGTCCGTGCAACGACCGAGGTGACGGCCGCCCATGCGAATGCAGCCGATATGGCCGACCTCGAACTCACCCCCGGCGCGATCCTGCTGATCGCAAAGGCGATGAACACTGATCTCGATGGCGTGCCGGTGCAATATTCGATCAGCCGGTTCGCAGCCGACCGGGTGCAGTTCACCATCGAGAATTGAGACATGAGGTGCCAGCCGACTCCGGCTGGCACGGACGACAGAATTCAGTGTGCGCCGGACATATCGCCGAGCACTTCCTTCGACGCGACGGTGGAATCCGCCTTCAGCTTGTAGACCATGGGAACGCCGGTCGCGAGATTGAGGGCAAGCACGCCTTCTTTGCTCAGCTTGTCGAGCACCATGACAAGCGAGCGCAGCGAATTGCCGTGTGCCGCAACCAGCACCTTCTCGCCGTTGAGCACGCGCGGCAGGATTTCTGTGAGGTAGTAGGGCCAGACGCGGGCGCCGGTATCGCGCAGGCTCTCGCCCCCGGGCGGCGGCACGTCATAAGAGCGGCGCCAGATATGCACCTGTTCCTCGCCCCATTTGGCGCGAGCATCGTCTTTGTTGAGACCGGAGAGATCGCCATAGTCGCGCTCGTTCAGCGCCTGGTCGCGGATCGTTGGCAGATCGGGCTGGCCGACCTTGTCGAGGATGAGCTTCAGCGTGTGCTGCGCGCGCACCAGCACCGAGGTGTAGGCGACGTCGAATTTGATCCCGTATTCGGCAAGCGCCTTGCCGCCGGCATTGGCCTCCTCGATGCCGAGCGCCGTCAGATCGGGATCCTTCCAGCCGGTGAAGAGATTCTTCAGGTTCCAGTCGCTCTGGCCGTGGCGAACGAGGACGAGGGTACCGCTCATGAATTTGCCTCCGCAATATCGTTATGAAGAAGAAAGCCCGAGCACGTCGAGCATGGAATAGAGACCCGGCTTCTTGTCGCGCGCCCAGAGTGCGGCCTTGATGGCGCCGCGCGCAAAGATCGAGCGGTCGGCTGCGCTGTGCGACAGGGTGACGATTTCGCCTTCACCGGCGAACAGCACCGAATGCTCGCCGATGACGGAGCCGCCGCGCAGCGTCGCAAAGCCGATCGTGCCGGCTTGCCGGGCGCCGGTATGGCCGTCGCGCACACGCACGGATTTTGCGGCAAGATCGATGCCGCGCCCCTTTGCTGCGGCCTCGCCGAACAGAAGGGCGGTGCCGGAAGGCGCATCCACCTTGTGCTTGTGGTGCATTTCCAGGATCTCGATATCCCAGTCATCAGGCTCGAGCGCACGCGCGGCCTGCTCGGCGAGCACGCTGAGCAGATTGACCCCGAGGCTCATATTGCCTGATTTGACGATACGGGCATGGCGGGCGGCGGCGGCGATCTTGGCATTGTCTTCAGCCGAACAGCCGGTCGTGCCGACGACATGGACGATGCGGGCCTGAGCGGCGAGGCCGCAGAATTCCGTTGTTGCGGCAGGCGAGGTGAAGTCGAGCACGCCTTCGGCATCCAGAAAGGCATTGAGCGGATCGTCGCCGATAATGACACCGGTCGGGCCGAGACCGGCGATCTCGCCGGCATCCTTGCCGATAAAGGGCGAACCGCTGCGCTCGACTGCGGCATGGAGTGTGGCGCCCTCAATGGAATGGATGAGCCGGATCAGCGTCTGCCCCATGCGCCCGGCTGCGCCAACCACCACCAGTTTCATCGCAGCATCGCTCATGTCATGCTCACCAGGTCAGTTTGAATCTGAGGCCGAAGGCCTCTGCAGATTGTTGAGGCGAGCGTAAAGACCGTCGCGGACCTTCGCAAGCGTCTCGTGATTGCCTTCCTCGACGACGCGGCCCTGCTGCATGACGACGATCTTGTCGGCGCGCACCACGGTCGAAAGCCGGTGGGCGATGACGACGACGGTACGGCCGGTCATCGCCTCGTCGAGCGCCTTCTGCACGGCCGCTTCGGATTCGGTGTCGAGGGCTGAGGTCGCCTCGTCGAGAAGCAGGATCGGCGCATTGCGCACCAGGGCACGCGCAATCGACAGCCGTTGGCGCTGGCCGCCGGAAAGCGTCACGCCGTTTTCGCCGACCGGCGTCTCGTAACCCTGCGGCTGGGCTGAGATGAAATCATGCGCATAGGCAAGCCGGGCCGCTTCTTCCACCTCGGCATCGGTCGCTTCCGGCCGGCCATAGCGGATATTGTCGCGGATCGTGCCCTCGAACAGGTAGGGCTGCTGCGAGACATAGGCGAGCTGCTGGCGCAGCGACTTCTTGGTGATGTGGGCGATGTCCTGTCCGTCGATCAGGATTTCGCCCTCGCGCGGATCGTAGAAGCGCGGAATGAGGTTGATGACGGTGGATTTGCCGGCCCCCGAAGGGCCGACCAGCGCCGTGGTCGCGCCGCCCTCGGCGATGAAGCTCACACCGCTCAACACGCTCTCACTGCCATAGCCGAAGGAAACGTTGCGGAATTCGATTCTGGCTTGCGTCACCGTCAGCGGCTGGGCATCCGGCAGGTCGCGCTGGCGCGGCTCCATGTCGAGCAATTCATAGATCATCCGCGCATTGACGACGGCACGCTCCATCTGCACCTGCAGGCGGGCAAGCCGGCGGGCCGGGTCATAGGCAAGCAGCAGCGCCGTGACGAAAGAGAAAAAGGCGCCGGGCGGCACATTGTAGTAGATTGAGCGGTAGGCGGCATAGGCCAGCACGCTGGCGACGGCAAAGCCCGCGAAACTTTCTGTCAGCGGAGACGTGCGTTCGGAAAGCCGGGCAATCCGGTTCGCCCTGTTTTCGGCACCCTTGATGAGCTTGGTGACCTTGCGTTCCAGTTCGTCTTCCATCGTGAAGGCTTTCACGATGGCGATGCCCTGGATCGTCTCCTGCATGGCGCCGAGAACGTGGCTGTTCAAATGCACGGCTTCGCGCGTCGCCGAGCGCAGCCGCTTGGAAACATAACGCAGCGCATAAAGCAGCGGCGGGGCCATGATGAACACCGCAAGGCTGAGCAACGGATCCTGGAGGATCATCACGGCCAGCAGCGAAATGAAGGTCAGCAGGTCGCGCACCGTCGAGGTGATCGTCAAGTTGAGCACATCGCGGATGCCGCTGACGTTCTGGCTCACCTGCGCGGCGATATGGGCAGAGCGGGCCTCGCTGAAGAAGCCGACCGAAAGCGTCATCAGATGCGAATAGAGCCGGCGCTGGTAACGCGCGACGATATCGTTGCCGACTTTGGAAAGCGTCACCGCCTGGCCGTAACTGGCAAAACCGCGCAGCACGAAAGCGATGAAAATCGAAAGACAGATGATCCAGACGACGTCGGCGCGCCGGTTGGCGAAGGCCTCGTCGATGATCGCCCGCATGATCCACGCGGTAAACGCCGTCGAAAGCGCCACCACGATCAAGCAGGCAATCGCAAAGACATAGCCCCAGAGATGATCGCGGCCGTTTTCAGCGATGATGCGCTTCAGGATGCCGGTTACGGTATCGCTGCTGACGCTCTGCGTTCTGCTTTCCGCCGCTTCCAAAAATGAGGTTTCCTGTCTCGGACCAAACGCGGCGCGGGGGCGACGCGTACTTTTGCCGGCTCTATAAAGAGTTGGGACTGGTTTGGCTAGAGCGCCGCGCGTCCGGATAGGACGCGAAAGGGGCGCTCTATTGCTCTGCGCGCCGGGGTCAGCGCCGCCAGCGGCGGCCTTCCGTCGAGACGCCGAAATTCGCCGGCATGCGGGCATAGGAGGAAAGCCCGGCAAGCGCTGCCAGCGGATGCGTCACCACATAGGTCGGGATGGTGCGAAGCAGCGCCGTATGCGGCGCCTTGTCCTCGAAGGCGATGCGGAATTCCGGCCTCTTCAACGCCGGGAGGATCTTCTGTGAGATGCCGCCGGACAGATAGACGCCGCCGCGCGCCATGAAAACCATCGCCATGTCGCCCGCCACCCGGCCGAGATAGGTGGCAAACAGCGAGACGGTCTCAACGGCCGCCTTGTCGCTGCCGGCAAGTGCGTGCGAGGTGATGTCGGCCGGATCCTTCATCGTCGGCTGGATGCCGTCGACCACGCAGATGGCGTGGTAGAGGTTGACGAGGCCGCGCCCGCAGAGGATCTGCTCGGCGGAGACGCGGCCTTCGATCGTCTCGATATGGGGGAAGATTTGATAGTCGCGTTTGCTGCGCGGTCCGAGATCGACATGGCCGCCTTCGCCGGGAACCGGGATCCAGCTGTGTTGGGCATGCACCAGCCCGCCGACGCCGAGACCGGTGCCCGGTCCGAGCACGACGCGGGAGGCGATCAGGTCGCCGGTGGCGTCGCCGATGCGTTCGCGGTTCTCATCCGAAAGGGCGGCGACTGCCAGCGCCTGCGCCTCGAAATCGTTGACGACGAGCACGTCCTCCATGCCGAGGCCCTCGATCATCGTCTTTGGCCGCACCACCCAGTCGCAATTGGTCAGCGGGATCTCGTCGTCGTTGATCGGGCCGGCGACAGCAAGGATCGCCGAACGCGGCTGCACGGCTGTTTTGTCGAGCACGCCTTGCTGGATCGCTTCCTCGATCGTCGCGAAATCCGCCGTGCGCACGTTCGGAAACCGCTTCGGCTCGGCATAGGCATCGGTCAGGATGGAGAAGCGGGCATTCGTGCCGCCGATATCGCCGATCAGGATCGGGAAAGGCAGCGGAGCGGTGCTGTTGTTCGGTTTTGGCATGGCCGGTTCCGTGCTGATCAGGCTTCGAGTGTGGGAAGAAGTTTTATAGCGGTCGCGTGGTTGAGCGCCATCGGAATATCGTAAAAGATCGCCAGCCGCATCAGCGCCTTGACGTCGACATCGTGCGGCATCGGCGTCAAGGGGTCGACGAAGAAGATCAGGGCGTCGACCTCGCCGGTCGAAATCAGCGCGCCGATCTGCTGGTCGCCGCCGAGCGGTCCGCTTTTCAGCCTGGTGACGTCGAGATCCGGGGCGGCGTCGAGCACCCGCCCGCCGGTCGTGCCGGTGGCGACGATCTTCCAGCGGGAGAGGATGTCCCGGTGAGCGCGGGCGAAATCCGCCATGTCGTCTTTCTTCTGGTCATGCGCAATCAATGCAAGGCATTTGCCGCCGGCCATGAACCCAATCTCCGCCCAAGCAATTCAATCGATTTGACCGCTTCTATACCAAGAATTTGCGATTTGAAAGACAGCGCGCCCTCCCTCGGCGCCTCGGTCTCGGGCCGCCCTTCATTGTATCGCCGGCTTGTCGTTTGGAACCGGCCCGACATCCGGCAGTGCCCCATCGGGATCGGCGGCCGGCTCTGCTGCCGGAGCGGCGGTGAGCGCGCTTGCGGCGGAAGCTCCGCTATAGGTGGCGGCCTGCATCGAGGCGACGGCAGCGGCATCGAGCACCGCGGCGCAGCCCTTCGGCAGGTCCGAAACCATCATCTCGCGCGGCGGCTTCGGCGGTTTGGCGCCGGGCTTCGGCGGTTTCGGCGGCGCCCAGGGGGCCGGCGTGAACCACCAGGCGAGCGACTTGTCGCAGCCATCGCCGGCGGCAACAGGGGCTTGCGGCGTGCATCCGGCCGCACCGGCCGGGCATTTGATGCGGATGTGGAAATGCGAGTCATGGCCGTATTCCGGCCGAAGCTTGCCGAGATTGGTGCGGTCGCCCGTCCAGGTGTCGCACATCTTCTTCTTGATCGCCGGGTTGACGAATATGCGTTGCACCTCGGGATAGCTTGCCGCCAGCATCAGCAGCCGCGCTCGCGATTGCGTCCACACGTTCGGGTCGACGGTCAGGAACTTGTCCTTCTGCAGCATCGTGGTGAAGGGCAGGTCCTCGCGCTCCTTGGCCGTCATGCGGCGCGCCGGCATCGGCGTAAACCAGACATCGGCATCGAGGCCGATCTGGTGCGAGGCATGACCGTTGAACATCGGCCCGCCGCGCGGCTGCGCAATATCGCCGACGAGGATACCCGGCCAGCCGGCATATTTGGCCCCGTCCTCAGAAAGACGTTCGAGCAGCGAAATCATCGCCGGATTGCCCCAGCGGCGATTGCGCGAAAGCCGCATCGCCTCCCAGGTCGGCCCGTCGGTCGGCAGCGCCACCGCCCCGGTCATGCAGCCCTTGGCGTAAAAGCCGATCGGCTGCGCTGACCCCTGGGTCGGCATGCTGACGGCGCCGAACTGGCCTTTGGCGCTGCCTGGGCTTGGCGTCTTCTGCTCAGCGCCGACATCGCCGGCGGCAAGGCCTGCGCCGATTGCGCCGGCAAGCGTCAGTTTGCCGAATCTCCTGAAAGCCTGCGCGAAGCCGAAAGCCATACTATTTCCTTGAACCGCTGCCGAAGTGATTTGCGTCGAATCTATCGTGAAAAGCGATTTTGGTGAATCGATGATTTGGCTGGCGGGGATCGCCGCAGGCGGTGACGGATCGCCGCAGCGCTCGCCCGATCCCGCTGACGCTTTCAACCTTGACGCGGCCGAGCCAGGTCAAATTTTCGCGTGCCCGGCAAAAACCAAACTCTCTCCTGTTTTTCGCCGGTATTTTTCGTATTGTCGAACCCATCAATAATCAGGGGAAAGCGTGAATGGCTCTGTGGTCGAAGATCGGTGTATTTCTATCGCTTGCGGGGGCCTTGGCGCCCATGACGGCAACGGGTCAGGACCAGCCCTTTAAGATCGGCAGCTCCGTCATCAGCGAGATGAAGTACAAGCCGGGCTTTGCGCATTTCGACTATGTCAATCCTGATGCACTGAAAGGCGGAGATCTGCGCCTTTCAGCAAGCGGCGCCTTCGACACCTTCAACCCTCTGCTGGCAAAAGGCCAAACAGCGATAGGTCTGTCGCTTGCCTACGACACGTTGATGAAGCCGGCAGATGACGAACTCCTGGTCTCCTACGGTCTGCTTGCCGAGGGGCTATCCTATCCCGTTGACGTCTCCAGCGCGACATTTCGCCTGCGCAAGGAGGCGAAATGGGCAGATGGTCAGCCGGTAACGCCCGAAGACGTCATCTTCAGCCTGGACAAGACCAAGGAATTGAACCCCCTCGCCGGTAACTATTACCATCACGTCGTCAAGGCGGAAAAGACCGGCGATCGGGACGTCACCTTCATCTTCGACGAGAAGAACAACCGCGAACTGCCAAACATTCTTGGCCAGTTGATGATCGTGCCGAAACATTGGTGGGAGGCGGCCGGACCGGATGGCAAGCCGCGCGACATTACCAAGACGACTCTGGAGCCGGTGATGGGTTCCGGGCCTTACAAGATTGCTTCCTTCTCGCCCGGCGCCACGATCCGTTATGAACTGCGTGACGACTATTGGGGCAAGGATCTCAATGTGAATGTCGGCCAGAACAATTTCCGCAATGTCATCTACACCTATTTCGGTGATCGGGATGTCGAGTTCGAAGCCTTTCGCGCCGGCAGTAGCGACTATTGGCAGGAGACGACGGCTGCCCGCTGGGCGACTGGATATGATTTTCCCGCGATGAAGGAAGGACGCATCAAGAAGGAGGAGGTTGCAAATCCGCTACGCTCCACCGGCATCCTGCAAGCGCTCGTACCCAACATGCGGCGTGACCTCTTCAAGGACGAGCGGGTCCGCGAGGCGCTGAACTACGGCCTCGATTTCGAGGAGCTGAACCGCACCGTTGCCTTTAACAGTTACAAGCGCATCGACAGCTATTTCTGGAACACCGACCTCGCCTCCTCCGGTCTGCCGCAGGGGCGTGAGCTCGAATTACTGCAAGGCCTGAAAGACAAGATTCCCCCGGAGGTCTTCACAACGCCGTACACCAATCCCGTCGGCGGCGATCCGCAGAAGAGCCGCGACAACCTCCGCAAGGCGATTGCTCTTCTGAAAGAAGCCGGTTGGGAGCTGAAGGGCAATCGCATGGTCAATACCAAGACCGGCCAGCCGATGAGTTTCGAGATACTGTTGTCGAGCGCCATGTTGGAGCGCTGGGCGGTGCCTTATGCCAGCAATCTCAAGAAAATCGGCATAGATGCGCGGGTTCGGACAGTCGACGCTTCGCAAGCTGTCAACCGCGAACGCAGCTTTGATTACGATATGATCTGGAATGTCTGGGCGGAGACGATGAATCCGGGCAATGAGCAAGCCGACTATTGGGGATCCGGCTCGGTCAACCAGCAGGGTTCTCGCAACTACGCCGGCATTGCCAACCCGGCCGTGGATGAGCTCATTCGCATGATTATCTTCGCGCCGAACCGCGACGAACAGGTCGCTGCGATCAAGGCCATGGACCGGGTCTTGCTTGCAAATCACTACGTCATCCCGCTGTTCTACCGTGATACCTACAACATCGCCTATTGGAACACCGTCACGCATCCGGCCGAGTTTCCGGCCTACAGCCTTGGCTTCCCCGATGCCTGGTGGTCGACCTCGGCAAAATGAGCGGGCTTGCAATACAGGGGTCCTGGGCTCCAAATGGCACGAGCGAATCACGACACGTCGGCAGGGCCGGCAACGGAAGGCTGACGGATTGAGCGGCATTGGACTGGACGGCGGGCAGGCAGAAAAATCATTCCCGGAGGCTGAAGGCTGATGGGCGCCTATATCTTTCGCCGCCTGCTATTGATGATCCCGACCATCATCGGGATCATGGCGATTTCCTTCACCGTCATTCAGTTCGCCCCCGGCGGCCCCGTCGAGCAGGTGATCGCCCAATTGACCGGTCAGGCCGACAGTGCCGACCAGCGTCTGTCCGGCGGTGGCGATCTTCTCGGCGGCGGCGGTAACGACGAAGGCTCTAGATATCGAGGCGCCCAGGGCCTCGATCCGGAACTGATCGCCAAGCTCGAAAAGCAGTTCGGCTTCGACAAGCCGCCGTTGACGCGGTTTGGCGAAATGATGTGGAATTACATCCGCTTCGATTTCGGCGAGAGCTTCTTCCGCAATACCTCCGTGCTCGAACTCGTCAAGGAGAAGCTGCCTGTGTCGATCTCGCTCGGCATCTGGATCCTGATCTTCTCCTATGCGATTTCCATCCCGCTCGGCATCCGCAAGGCGATCAAGGATGGATCGACCTTCGATGTCTGGACGTCCGGCGTCATCGTCGTCGGTTATGCCGTACCAAGCTTCCTCTTCGGCATTCTGCTGATCGTGCTTTTTGCCGGCGGCTCCTTCTACGACTGGTTTCCGCTGCGCGGCCTGGTCTCCGATAATTTCGACCAGCTGGCCTGGTGGCAGAAGCCGCTCGACTATTTCTGGCATCTCACCTTGCCGCTGATCTCGCTTTCGCTGTCGGCCTTCGCCACGACGACGCTGTTGACCAAGAACTCGTTCATCGAGGAGATCAAGAAGCAATATGTCGTCACTGCCCGCGCCAAGGGCCTGAACCAGCGGCAGGTGCTCTACGGTCATGTCTTCCGCAACGCCATGCTGATCATCATCGCTGGTTTTCCCGGCGCCTTCATCTCGGCTTTCTTCACCGGCTCGCTGCTGATCGAGAACATCTTCTCGCTGGATGGCCTCGGCCGTCTCGGCTATCTTTCGGTCATCAATCGGGATTACCCGATCGTCTTTGCCACGCTCTACATCTTCTCGCTGCTCGGCCTCGCGGTCAGCCTGGTTTCCGACTTGATCTACACCTGGATCGATCCGCGCATCGATTTCGAGCGGAGGGATGTCTGATGGACGCCGCCGCAAATCCTGCTGTTGCAGCGCCCGTCAAGCCGCCGCGCAAGGGCCTGCTGTCGCCGACCAACATCCGTCGCTGGCAGAATTTCCGGGCGAATGGCCGCGGTTACTGGGCGCTGTGGCTGTTTCTGCTGCTGTTCGTCCTCAGCCTGTTTGCCGAGTTCCTCGCCAACGACCGGCCGATCATCGCCTCCTACAAGGGCGAGATCCTCTTGCCGGTTCTCATTGACTATCCCGAGGAGAAGTTCGGCGGCTTCCTCGCCGAGACCGACTACCGTTCCTCGGTGATATCGGATGAGATCAATGCCAATGGCTGGATGATCTGGCCGCCGATCCGTTATTCCTACCGCTCGGTCAACTCAAACATTCCGCATTCGGCACCGACTGCCCCCTTCTGGCTGATGACCAGGGAGGAGCGCTGCGCCGGCTATCCGCAGGCCGTGAACGATCCGGATTGCACGCTGGGCAATCTCAACTGGCTCGGCACCGACGACCAGGCCCGCGACGTGCTGGCGCGCGTCATCTACGGTTTCCGGATTTCGGTGCTCTTCGGCCTGGTGCTGACCATCTGCTCGGCGATCATCGGCGTGACCGCGGGTGCGGTGCAGGGCTATTTCGGCGGCTGGACCGATCTGCTTTTGCAGCGTTTCATTGAAATCTGGTCGTCGATGCCGGTGCTTTACATCCTACTGATCATCGCGGCCCTGCTGCCGCCCGGCTTCTTCGTGCTGCTCGGCATCATGCTGCTCTTTTCCTGGGTCGGCTTCGTCGGCATCGTGCGAGCCGAATTCCTGCGTGCCCGCAATTTCGAATATGTCCGCGCCGCCCGCGCGCTCGGCGTCAACAATCGCACCATCATGTGGCGCCACCTGCTGCCGAACGCCATGGTCGCGACGCTGACCTTCCTGCCCTTCATCCTCTCAGGCTCGATCACCACCCTGACCTCGCTCGACTTCCTCGGCTTCGGCATGCCGCCTGGCTCCCCTTCGCTCGGTGAAATGATCGCTCAGGGCAAAAGCAACCTGCAGGCGCCGTGGCTCGGGCTGACGGCCTTCTTCGCCATGTCGATCATGCTTTCCCTGCTGATCTTCATCGGCGAAGCAGTGCGCGATGCCTTCGACCCGAGGAAGACGTTTCAATGAGTGACATGACAGAACCGCTCCTTTCCGTCCGCGATCTCTCTGTTGCCTTTCATCAGGGCGGCGAGACCTCGCTTGCTGTCGATCACATCTCCTTCGATATCGCCAAGGGTGAGGTCGTGGCGCTGGTCGGCGAATCCGGTTCCGGCAAGTCGGTCTCGGCCAACTCGATCCTGCGGCTTTTGCCCTATCCCTCGGCAAGCCATCCCTCCGGCGAGATCCTGTTCAAGGGCAAGAACCTTCTGAAAGCGTCGGAACGGGCGTTGCGCGAAGTGCGCGGCAACGACATCACCATGATCTTCCAGGAGCCGATGACCTCGCTCAATCCGCTTCATTCGATCGAGAAGCAGATCGCCGAGATCCTGGCGCTGCACCAGGGCCTCACCGGCCAGCCGGCGCGCCAGCGCATACTGGAACTGTTGAACCAGGTCGGCATCCGCGAGCCTGAGAAGCGCTTGAAGGCCTATCCGCACGAGCTCTCCGGCGGCCAGCGCCAGCGCGTCATGATCGCAATGGCGCTCGCCAACCGGCCGGAATTGCTGATCGCCGACGAGCCGACCACCGCCCTCGATGTCACCGTCCAGGCGCAAATCCTCGAATTGCTCCGGCAGTTGAAGGCCGTGCACGGCATGTCGATGCTGTTCATCACCCATGACCTCGGCATCGTGCGTAAATTTGCCGATCGCGTCTGCGTCATGACCAAGGGCAGGATCGTCGAAACCGGAACGGTCGAGGACGTCTTCGCCAATCCGAAGCACGAGTATACCCGCCACCTCCTCGCCTCCGAACCACGCGGCGAGCCGCCGCTTGCCGATCCCGCAAAGCCGATGGTGATGGAAGGTTCCGACATTCGCGTCTGGTTCCCGATCAAAGCAGGTCTGATGCGCCGCGTCGTCGATCACGTGAAGGCGGTCGACGGCATCGATCTTTCGCTGCGTGCCGGGCAGACGCTCGGTGTCGTCGGCGAATCCGGTTCCGGCAAGACCACGCTTGGCCTGGCGCTCACCCGGCTGATTTCCTCGCAAGGGCGAATTGCCTTCGTCGGCAAGGATATAGCCGGCTATTCGTTCAGCGAGATGCGGCCGTTGCGCAACCAGCTGCAGGTGGTTTTCCAGGATCCCTACGGGTCGCTCAGCCCGCGAATGTCGGTCGGCGATATCGTCGCCGAAGGGCTGAAGGTCCATGAGCGCTCTTTGACATCGGAAGAGCGCGACCAGCGCGTCTGCTGGGCGCTGGAGGAAGTCGGTCTCGATCCCCTGACCCGCTGGCGTTATCCGCACGAATTCTCCGGCGGTCAGCGCCAGCGCATCGCCATTGCCCGCGCGATGGTGCTGAAACCGCGCTTCGTCATGCTCGACGAGCCAACCTCCGCGCTCGACATGAGCGTGCAGGCCCAGGTGGTCGATCTCTTGCGCGATCTGCAGAGGAAGCACGATCTCGCCTATCTCTTCATCAGTCATGACCTGAAGGTGGTGAAGGCGCTCGCCAACGACGTCATCGTCATGCGATTTGGCAAGGTGGTGGAGCAGGGCCCGTCATCGGAAATCTTCCGCGCGCCGAAGGACGAATACACCAGGGCGCTGATGGCGGCCGCTTTCAACATCGAGGCGGTGCCGACGCCTGCCGTGCAGCAGTAAAGATGATCATGCCGACACCTCCCGTTCTCGTCGATATCAAGTTCAATCCCGAAGGCGTCGCCCGCGTGTTGAAGACGGCCTTTTCCGATCGCGGCAGCATCAATCTCGCCGATGCGGCCGATCGGATGCGCGATCTCCGCGAGGCCGAATATGCGCTGCTCTGGAAGCCGGATGCCGACCTTTTCGCACGGGCGCCAAACCTCAAGGTGATCTTCTCCGGCGGCGCCGGCGTCGACCATATTATCGGCATGGACGGTCTGCCGGAGATCCCGATCGTCCGTTTCGTCGATCGCAGCCTGACGACCCGCATGAGCGAATGGGTGGTCATGCAGTGCCTGATGCATCTGCGGGGGCAATATGCCCATGACAGCCACCAACGGCAGCGCCAATGGGCCAAGCTGATCGCGCCGGAAGCGGCGGAGGTGACGGTCGGCGTCATGGGCCTCGGCATTCTCGGGTTGGATGTGGTCGCCAAGCTGAAGGTGATGGGTTTTAACGTCATCGGCTGGTCGCGCACCCGCAAGGAGATCGACGGCGTCGAAACCTTTGATGCCGGCGCATTGGACGGGTTCCTCGCAAGGACCGACATCCTTGTCGGCTTGCTGCCGCTCACCGCTGAGACGACGGGGTTTTATGATAGCGGGCTATTCAAAAAGCTGCGCTGCGACGGCGCGCTCGGGCGCCCGATCCTCATCAATGCCGGCCGCGGCAAGAGCCAGGTCGAAGCCGATATCGTTTCCGCGATCCGCGACGGCACCCTCGGCGGCGCTTCGTTGGATGTCTTCGAGGTGGAGCCGCTTGGGCTCGACAACCCGTTGTGGGAACTGGAGAACGTCTTCATCACGCCGCACGACGCGGCGGTCTCCGAAGAAAACGCGCTGTTCCGCCATGTCGAGACGCAGATCGCCCGTTTCGAGCGCGGCGAGCCGCTGCAATTCGTGGTCGACCGCGCCGTCGGCTATTAGAGCGTCATGCAGAAACCTGTCAGCGCCTAAAATCATCCGGATCTAGGCCCCCGGAACCTTCCAGACGGCCACCCGTTTCCCTGTGGAATTCTCGGGCCGGATCGGCCCGTCAAGACAGCGGAAGGAGACGATGATGGCACATCAGACGGAAACACGCTGGGAAAAGTCTGACGGCAAGCTTCACGAGGAAGAGCAGATCCCCCCGGTGAAGGCGAGGCAGGGGCGCACGGGTTATCGCATCCTGCTGGTGCTGCTCGCCGCGCTGGTGTTGGCTTTCGTGGTTTGGATCCCGGTGGAGATCTGGGGCAAGCGCGAAGCAAACGAGGTGGCGCCGCAGCAGCCCGGCCAGCAGCTGCAGTCGCAGCAGCCTGCCACGGCACCTGCGCCAACGCTGCAAAACGGCACTGCGGTTCCGACCGAGACGCCAAACACTAAGCCGGCCGCCCCTGGTGTCACGCCTGCAGCGCCGGCCCAACCCGTAGCGCCGGCCCAATAAGCATTCGGTAAATGACCTCTCGCATCCCGCCGCCATTCGCGCCGCGGGATGCTTGTTGTTTTATCTGGACTTTGTCTGTCGATTTTTCGATAAGAAGGCGCACGAGCCGGTTCGTGCGCCGGCCCGGACTTGGCAATAGCCGGGAATTTGGCAGCACCTGACCGGAGTGGACAGGGGCAGGAATTTTATGGCCAGGACCGATATTGCAAGACGCGTCTACAATCACGCCTGGAAACTCGATCCGATCGTTCGCAGCCTGATCGATACCGACTTCTATAAGCTTCTGATGCTGCAGATGATCTGGAAGCTTTATCCTGACGTGAACGCGTCTTTTACCCTCATCAATCGGACCAAGCGCGTGCGCCTTGCCGATGAGATCGACGAAGGCGAATTGCGCGAACAGCTCGATCACGCCCGCACGCTGAAACTCGCCAAGAAGGAGATGATCTGGCTGGCGGGTAACAGTTTCTATGGCCGCGCCCAGATCTTCGAGCCGGAATTCCTCGCCTGGCTTTCCAACTTTCAGCTGCCCGAATACGAGCTGTCGAAGAAGGACGGTCAATATGTACTGGATTTCCATGGGGCCTGGAAGGAAACCACCATGTGGGAGATCCCGGCGCTCGCCATCGTCAACGAATTGCGGTCGCGCTCGGCGATGAAGGCGCTCGGTCCCTTCACCCTCGATGTGCTTTATGCCCGCGCCAAGGCGAGGATGTGGTCGAAGGTCGAACGGCTGAAGGAACTGCCGGGCCTGCGCATTTCCGATTTCGGCACCCGCCGCCGTCACAGTTTCCTCTGGCAGCGCTGGTGCGTCGAAGCGCTGAAGGAAGGCATCGGCCCGGCCTTTACCGGCACCAGCAACGTGTTGCTGGCGATGGATTCCGATCTCGAGGCCGTCGGCACCAATGCCCACGAACTGCCGATGGTGGCTGCCGCCCTTGCGCAAACCGATGAGCAGCTGCGCAACGCGCCCTACAAGATCCTGCGCGACTGGAACAAGCTCTATGGCGGCAACCTTCTGATCGTCCTGCCGGATGCTTTCGGCACTGCCGCTTTCCTGCGCGACGCGCCGGAATGGGTCGCCGACTGGACCGGCTTTCGCCCGGACAGTGCCCCGCCGATCGAAGGCGGTGAAAAGATTGTCGACTGGTGGAAGAAAATGGGTCGCGATCCGCGCCAGAAGCTGCTGATCTTCTCCGACGGTCTCGATGTCGACGCCATCATCGATACCTACCGGCATTTCGAAGGCCGCGTGCGCATGAGCTTCGGCTGGGGCACGAACCTGACGAACGATTTTTCCGGCTGTGCGCCGATCGAAATATCCGGCCTCAACCCGATCTCGGTCGTCTGCAAGGTCAGCGACGCCAACGGCCGTCCGGCGGTCAAGCTCTCCGACAATCCGCAGAAGGCGACGGGTGACCCCGCAGAGGTCGAGCGCTACCTGAAATTCTTCGGCGCCGAGGACAGGATCGATCAGACCGTTCTGGTGTAGGCGAGCGACAATGCGCCGCCATCCCGTGGCGCATTGCTTTGCCCCGCCATCGCATCCTCGATCGACCAGCCGAAGCGCCAGGCGTCAAACATCGAGTACCATTCCTGGAAATCGGTGATCGGCAGAATATCCGGCTTCGACATCGGATTGTCGGCCAAGCTGCGGCCACGCGCACGGTCCCGTACGCCACGCTCCTGCATCTCAAGCAGAGTCTCGAACATCGTCACCCCCTTGGTCCTATCCGATAGATTTATGCAATCATGCTAATAAAACATTGTCGAGTCCGGATTCGATGATTGGAGTTTTTCACAGGATTAGCCCCAAATCGCTAGTTCAGGGGTAACGGAGACCGCAACGACCCGGGATCATGCGATCACGATCAACGAAAATAGCGTGACGGGGAGGCCCGGCTTTCTGGCTGGTCCGCCACCGAGCCTCCCGGCTAGCCGACCCTGAACAAGCCGGCAGCGCCGACACGTTGCCGCCTTCCGGCCGACGCGATCCAACCAAGATAACAAGGAGGGTTAAAGGGCCGTTAATATCCACCGGACCTGTCCCGATCGGGAGCATTCCGGGACGTAAGCTGGCGCCTCCGCTTGTCAGGCAGCCAGTCTCCGAAACCGGGTTCTGATCCGGTCGAGGTAATAATGGCCGGGAGACGGCGCCACTGTCATCGCATGGGCTTCCGAGGACGGAACGCCTTCGAACAGCCGCTCCTCCCCATTCTTGAAGCAAATCCTGAGCCGCGCGTCTTCCTGGCTGAAATAGACGGACTTGATGATCTTCGACTTTACCGACAGTTCTTCCACCTGTTTAATCTCCGTGTTTTAGTTTGGCAGAAGATAAACCCAAACGTGCAAAGACGCGGTGAAGCGGCATGGTAAAAAATCAGGAATCGTTCGACGCGCTGTGGGCCGTCGACATATTCTTGGTTCCCAGCACGTTGATGACGCGCCCTGCATTTGACAGCGCTGTATTTTGATGACGATATCTCGACTCGGCAGCGAGCGGCAGGCTAGCAGGGGTGACAATGCTGAGTGACACGATTTCCTTCCTAAGGCATAATCTGTTTCTTATTTGTTTTGTTGTTGCAATAAGTTGCGCGGTCATAGTATTTTCTGAGTACAATGAGAGCAGTCGTGGCGGTTCAACTCAGTTTTTTGTTGCGCTATATTTAGGATATTGTGCCCAAAATACCATATTGAGCGGAACGGAACGAGTGCAGATCAACCGAGGGATGGTTGGGTTTGGCAGCTACATCTGGAAAAATTTCCTCATTGTGCTTGTCGTAATGGCTATCGTAATCGGCCTCCCTCTCGCCTTCGGCGCCGCTTCCTTGTCGACGGGTGGACTTGTACTGGTATGCGGCGGGCTGTTCGCAATTAGCTATCCGTCGCTCCTCGCCCTTGTCGGAACCTGGCCGACTGCCGGAATTGCAGGTTCAACCAGCGGACTTGCAGATGCCTTTGCCAGGGGCCGACATGGCTTCGTTCCAACCTTTTTGCGCCTGTTTGCCGGGATTATTCTTCCCTCTATCGTTCCGTTTCTATTGATGGCCATAGCGGCGTCTATGTCATACCAAGCGGCTGCTGTTTTTCAGGGTGGAAAAATAAGCCTCGCGGCTTTGGCACTGCTTATTGTTTCGCAAAGCCTAGGGACATTTGGAATATGCTATGCCTCCATCGTTCTGGCTCGCAAATTTCAGATGTCCGAGGGAGGGCTTCATACAATCTCAGCGACAAGCGAGATCTCGGAAATTTTCCAATAGGTATCCGTAACCGTGATCACGTTGGATCGTTCTTGGCAGGCAATTCGATCGCCGGGCGGCTGAGCGAAAAGGCTTTTGAGTTCTGTCCCACAAGTCGGAGCCTCAAGCTTCTTCGAGTCGGTTTCGTCATGGTCAGGTGAGAAGCGCAGATGTCTGCAAGCGCAGACTGCTCCGGGTACGCGCCTTCGGGCGCGCAATCGATTTTCTCGAATCTTGCGGTGTGGCTGAAGATGCAAGGGGTCCCCTTGCGGTATGGCGGACAGGGTGGGATTCGAACCCACGGTACGCTTTCACGTACACACGCGTTCCAGGCGTGCGCCTTAAACCACTCGGCCACCTGTCCTTCTTTGGCGTTCGCGCCTGGATAGGAGCAAATCGTCGGAACGGCGCGATATATACCGATGAATTTTTGTCGATCAACCGAAATCTAACAGTTTTTTGACTTCTTCAGATAAAACTCGCCTCGACCCGTCCATTGTGCTTCACATCATCGATGACTATGTAATTCTCAAGGTGGAGAATGGCGCGGCCGGCCGGAATTGTCTGGCATAACGAGCGTCGGAGGAATTGATGCGTTTCCTGTTGCGTCTGGCCAGCCTTGTCGCGCTTGCGGCGGCCGTTATTGCCGGGACCATCGATTCGATCCAATCGGTTGCAGCGTCCTCAGTGGTGATGACGCCGATATCCGATGCCTGGCAGGATGTGAGCCCGACAACCCTCATGTCGCTGCAATCCTCCCTTTCCTACTATGTCCACCCGCGGTTCTACACCTTCATCTTCCAATGGCTGATGCTCCAGCCGGCCTTTGCCGTTTTCCTGGTGATCGCGCTGCTTCTCTGGATGATCGGTTATAAGAAGCCGCCGGTGGCTGGTCGCTTCACCGCATAGGCAAGCCGTTTTGCCGCCGCGACCCGGCCGGGAATCCGATCGGCCTCCATTGTTTCCGTAGCCCCGACATGGCTGCCGGATTGGCTGGAAATTTCGCATCCCGACGACGGAAATGTCTAAAAATCAGCCCCGAAGAACGGATTTTCGGCAATCGCTGCAAATCTTTACCAGCTGAAAAATTTCTGGTGAATTTTTCCGTGAGCCATGCAAGGATGCACGCAGCCAGGCCTCCGGGGGGAGGTCGGTGGTTCCGCAGACATGTCCGAAAAGGACTTGCGGGAGGACCCCTAACGAATAGCAACAACAGGGCTGCACAATGAAAAAAACCCTTCTCACTCTCCTTGCCGTGGCTGCCATGTCGACGACGGCGCTCGCTGCCGATGTCAAGCCGGCGCTGGTTTACGGCACCGGCGGGAAGTTCGATAAGTCCTTCAACGAGGCGGCCTACAACGGCGCCGAGAAGTTCAAGGCCGAGACCGGCATTGCCTATCGCGACTTCGAGCCGACGGGCGACACCCAGGGCGAACAGGCCATCCGCAACTTTGCAAGCCGCGGTTTCAATCCGGTGGTAGCCGTTTCCTTCGCCTGGACCTCGGCCATCGAGAAGGTCGCAGCCGAATTCCCCGACACCAAGTTCATCATCGTCGACTCCGTCGTCGATAAACCGAACGTTCGCTCGGTGGTCTACAAGGAAGAAGAAGGCTCTTACCTCGTCGGCGTTCTCGCCGGCATGGCATCGAAGACCGGCAAGGTCGGCTTCGTCGGCGGCATGGACATTCCGCTGATCCGCAAGTTCGAATGTGGCTATGAACAGGGCGCACGCGCCGCCAAGGCCGATGTCGAAGTTTTCCAGAACATGACCGGCACCACGGGTGCAGCCTGGAATGACCCGGTTCGCGGCGGCGAACTCACCAAGAACCAGATCGATCAGGGCGCCGATGTCATCTACGCGGCAGCTGGTGCTACCGGTCTCGGCGTTCTGCAGACGGCCGCCGACAACAAGAAGCTTTCGATCGGCGTCGATTCCAACCAGAACCATCTGCATCCGGGCTCTGTTCTGACCTCGATGGTCAAGCGCGTCGATCTCGCCGTCTACAACGCCTATACCGACACTAAGAACGACAAGTTCACCGGTGGCGTCCAGGCGCTCGGCGTCAAGGAAGAGGGTGTCGGCGCAGCGATCGACGACAACAACAAGTCGTTGATCACGCCGGAAATGCAGGCGGCCGTCGACAAGGCCAAGGCCGATATCATCGCGGGGACCATCAAGGTTCACGATTACACCTCGGACAACGCTTGCCCGAAGTGATCCGCGCCCGGAAATGATCGACGATTGAGATCGGGCGTATGGCGGAGGGGATTTTCGCCATACGCCCTTTTCTTATTTGGAGCCTGCAGTGACAGATAAGCCCGCTATCGAGCTTGTCGGCATCGATAAGAAATTCGGTGCCGTCCATGCCAACAAGGACATCAACCTCACCGTCGCCAGGGGGACGATCCACGGCATCATCGGCGAAAACGGCGCCGGCAAATCGACGCTGATGTCGATCATCTACGGTTTCTACCATGCCGATAGCGGCGAGATCCGCGTCAACGGCAATCCCGTCACCATCCGCGACAGCCAGGCGGCGATCGCCACCGGCATCGGCATGGTGCACCAGCATTTCATGCTGGTCGACAATTTCACGGTGCTTGAGAACATCATGCTCGGCGCCGAAGGCGGCATGCTGCTGGCGAGAGGTGTTGCATCGGCCCGCGCCGAACTCAAGCGGCTGGAAACGGAATACGGTCTCGAGGTCGATCCGGATGCGCTGATCGAAGAGCTTCCGGTCGGCCTGCAGCAGCGCGTCGAAATCCTGAAAGCCATGTATCGCGGCGCCGAGATCCTGATCCTCGACGAACCCACCGGCGTGTTGACGCCGGCAGAGGCCGATCACCTCTTCCGCATCCTCAAGGTGCTGCGCGACCAGGGCAAGACGATCATCCTCATCACCCATAAGCTGCGCGAGATCATGGCGATCACCGATACCGTCTCGGTCATGCGCCGCGGCGAGATGGTCGCGACCCGCAAGACGGCGGAAACGACGGTGGAGGAGCTTGCCGAGCTGATGGTTGGTCGCCGCGTGCTGCTGCGCGTACAGAAAGGCGAGGCGAACCCCGGCGCCGCCGTGCTCTCCGTCCGCAACCTTTCGGTCAAGGACAATCGCGGCGTCACCATGGTCGACAATGTCTCCTTCGACGTGCGCGCCGGCGAGATCGTCGGCATTGCCGGGGTTGCCGGCAACGGCCAGTCCGAATTGCTGGAAGCGATTGCCGGCATCCGCAAGCCGACCTCCGGCGAAATCCTTCTCGACGGCCAGACGATCGACAAGGCCGATCCCGCCCGCCTGCGCGAACTCGGTCTCGCCCATATTCCCGAAGACCGCCACCACATGGGCTTGGTGCTGAAATTTGAGGAATACGAAAATTCCGTGCTCGGCTATCACCGGCGCCCGGGCTACAGCAAAGGTCCGCTACTTGATCTCGAAGCGATCCGCAAGGATGCGATGGAGATGATCGAGAAATACGATATCCGTCCGCCGAACCCGCGGCTGAAGACGGCGAATTTTTCCGGCGGCAACCAGCAGAAGATCGTCGTTGCCCGTGAGATCGAGCGCGATCCGAAGATGCTGATCATCGGCCAGCCGACCCGCGGCGTCGATATTGGCGCCATCGAATTCATCCACCGCCGGATCATCGAAATGCGTGACGCCGGCAAGGCGATCCTGCTCGTCTCCGTCGAACTCGATGAAGTCCGCTCCCTTTCAGACCGTATCCTTGTCATGTTTGCCGGCCATGTGGTCGGCGAGAAGACGCCCGATGCCGGTGAACAGACCCTCGGCCTGATGATGGCCGGCATTGCCGCGTGAGGCCTTTATGAGCACTGCTTCCGTTCCGCTACCACACTGGATCAACTACGGCCTGATTCCGCTTTTAAACCTCGTCGTCGCCTTCCTGATCTCCGGTTTTGTCGTCTGGCTGATCGGCGAAAGCCCGCTAGACGCGCTGTCGCTGCTGCTCGAGGGCGCGCTCGGCAACGGCGAAGGCATCGGCTTCACGCTCTACTATGCGACGAGCTTCATTTTTACTGGCCTCTCCGTCGCGGTGGCAATCCATGCCGGCCTCTTCAACATCGGCTCCGAAGGCCAGGCCTATGTCGGCGGTCTCGGCTGCGCGCTGGTGGCACTGGCGCTCGATCGTTACGTGCCCTGGTATGTGACGATGCCGATCGCCGTCATCGGCGCAGGTCTCTTTGGTGCGGCCTGGGCCTTCATCCCCGCTTTCCTCCAGGCAAAGCGCGGTAGCCACATCGTCATCACGACGATCATGTTCAACTATATCGCCGCCGCCCTCATGGTGTATCTGCTGGTGCACGTGCTGATCGTGCCGGGCAAGATGGCGCCTGAAACCCGCACCTTCCTTGAGGGAGGGCAGCTTCCAAAGCTTGGTTGGCTCATGACGACGTTCGGAGCCAAGCTGGGTGCTGCGCCGTTCAACGTCTCCTTTATCATCGCCCTTCTTGCCGCCTGGTTTGTCTGGGTCCTGATCTGGCGCACCAAGCTCGGCTTCGAGATGCGCACGCTGGGCGTCAGCCGAACGGCGGCCGACTATGCCGGCATCCCCTATGCCCGCACGGTCATTGTCGCCATGCTGCTCTCCGGCGCCCTTGCCGGCATGATGGCGCTGAACCCCGTCATGGGTTCGTCGGCCCGCCTGCAGGTGGAATTCGTCGGTGGTGCCGGCTTCGTCGGCATCGCCGTGTCGCTGATGGGCCGCAACCATCCGCTCGGCATCATCATGGCGGCGATCCTGTTCGGCATCCTCTACCAGGGTGGCGATTGGGTCTCCTTCGAAATGCCGAACATCACCCGCGAGATGATCCTTGTCATCCAGGGTCTGGTGATCCTCTTCGCCGGCGCGCTGGAATACATGTTCCGGCCGGCGATGGTGCGGCTCTACCAACAGTTCAAGCGCGGTTAAGGAGCGGGCGATGGATTATTATGACATCTTCATCAGCGTTCTGAGCTCGACCATCCGCCTGTCGATCCCGCTGATCTTCACCGCCCTTGCCGGTCTGTTTTCGGAACGCGCCGGCATCTTCGATATCGGCCTTGAGGGCAAGATGCTGGGCTCGGCCTTTGCTGCCGCCTGCATCGCCTATCTCACCGATTCGGCCTGGCTCGGGCTCGGTGCCGGCATCGTCTGTTCGGTGGCGCTCAGCCTGGTGCATGGCTTTGCCTCGATCACCAACCGCGGCAATCAGATCGTCTCGGGTGTGGCGATCAACTTCTTCATCGCCGGCATCACCATCGTGCTCGGTCAGGCCTGGTTCGGCCAAGGCGGGCGCACGCCGCAGCTGTCGCCGGATGCGCGTTTCGCACCGATCATCCTGCCGGGTGCCGATGCCGCCCGCGACATACCGATCTTCGGCCCGCTTTATGCCAATGTCATATCGGGCAACAATATTCTGACCTACCTCGCCTTTCTTGCCGTGCCGTTTTCCTGGTGGGTGCTTTACCGCACCCGCTTCGGCCTGCGGCTGCGCGCCGTCGGCGAAAACCCCGGTGCGGTGGATACGGCCGGCATCTCGGTCGCCTGGCTGCGCTACCGCGCCGTCATGTGCGCCGGCATCCTCTGCGGCTTTGCCGGCACCTATCTGGCAATCGCCCAGTCCGCCGCCTTCATCAAGGACATGTCGGCCGGCAAGGGCTACATCGCGCTCGCCGCCCTCGTCTTCGCCAAGTGGAAGCCGGTGCCGGTGATGTTTGCCTGCCTGCTCTTCGGCTTCCTCGATGCGCTGGCCAATTTCATGCAGGGCAAGCAGGTGCCGCTGATCGGCGAAGTGCCAGTGCAGGTCTTTCAGGCGCTGCCCTATATCCTGACCTGCGTCCTGCTTGCCGGCTTCATCGGCGTCGCGACCCCGCCGAAAGCCGGCGGCGTGCCCTATACGAAGGAGCGTTGATATGTCCCACGACCTGTTCGAAGCCGCCCGCGGCGCGATGGCTTTTGCCCATGCGCCCTATTCGAAATTCCCGGTCGGTGCGGCGATCCGCGCCGAGGACGGCAAGGTCTATACCGGCGCCAACATCGAAAACCTGTCCTTTCCGCAAGGGTGGTGTGCCGAGCCGACGGCGATCAGCGCCATGATCATGGGCGGCGCCAAGAAGATCGTCGAAATGGCGGTCATTGCCGAGAAGCTGCCGCTCTGCCCGCCCTGCGGCGGTTGCCGCCAGAAGATCTCCGAATTCGCCTCCAAGGAGACGAAGATCTATCTCTGTGATGACGCAGGCGTGCAGAAGACGATGACGATGGAAGAGCTTCTTCCCTTCAGCTTCGAGACCGAACTCGGATGAAGGCGACAGTCAACCTGCTTGCCGCTTTGCTCGGCGGCATCAAGCCGCGCCACGGCATCGTGCTCGGCTCCGGTCTCGGCTCCCTGGTCGGCCAGCTGGACGGCGCCGTGCGTGTTCCCTATCGCGACCTGCCGGGCTTTCCCGTCAGTGCCGTCTCCGGTCACGCGGGCGAAGTCGTCGCCGGCCGCCTTGGAGGCGTGCCTGTCGTCATGCTCTCCGGCCGTGTGCATTATTACGAAAAGGGCGATGCCGGCGCCATGCGCCTGCCGATCGAGGTGCTGAAGGCGCTCGGCGTCGAAGCGCTGATCCTGACCAATTCTGCCGGATCGCTGCGCGACGACCTGCCGCCCGGTTCGGTGATGCAAATCACCGATCACATCAACTATTCCGGCATGAACCCGCTGATCGGCGAGGAAAGCGACCATCGTTTCGTCGGTATGACCAATGCCTATGATGCGGGCCTTGCTGGGGCGATGCAAAGGGCAGCGGCCAAACTCGAAATCGAGCTGGCGCGCGGTGTCTATATGTGGTTTTCGGGCCCGAGCTTCGAAACGCCGGCCGAAATCCGCATGGCCCGCATCCTCGGCGCCGATGCCGTCGGCATGTCGACGGTGCCCGAGGTCATCATTGCAAGAATGCTGGGCCTGAGGGTTGCCGCCGCCTCGGTTATCACCAACTATGGGGCTGGCATGACCGGCAATGAGCTCAGCCATGAAGAAACCAAGGACATGGCGCCCATCGGCGGCGCCCGTCTCGCCGCCATATTGAAAGACATGATTGCGGCCGGAGGAAGTAAAGATGAATAGCCATTCCATCCGGGAAACGGCGGCTGTCGCCCTTTCCCTTCTCGATCTCACCAATTTGAAGGACGATTGCACCGAGGCGCAGATCGATGTGCTCTGCGCCCGCGCGCAGACGCCCTACGGCAACAGCGCTGCAATCTGCATCTGGCCGCGCTTCGTCGCTCAGGCCCGCAATATCCTCGGCATCGGCCATGCCGTGCGCATCGCTACCGTCGTCAACTTCCCCTCCGGCGATATGGAAGTGGCCGACGTCGCCGCCGAGACACGCGAGGCGATTGCCGACGGCGCCGACGAGATCGATCTGGTCATCCCCTATCGCAAGCTGCTTTCCGGCAATGAGAAGGCGGTGACCGATATGGTCAGGGCCGTGCGCGCCGAATGCGCCGGCCTTGTCCTTCTGAAGGTCATCATCGAGAGCGGCGAGTTGAAGGATGCGGCATTGATCCGCCGCGCCTCTGAACTCGCCATCGACGCCGGCGCCGATTTCATCAAGACATCTACCGGCAAGGTCGCCGTCAATGCGACACTCGAGGCCGCCGACATCATGATCCGCGCCATTCGCGAAAGCGGCCGCAAGGTCGGGTTCAAGCCAGCCGGCGGCATCGGTTCGGTGGCTGATGCCGCGCTCTATCTGAGTCTTGCCGAAACCATCATGGCGCCCGACTGGGCGATGCCGTCGACCTTCCGTTTCGGCGCTTCCAGTCTGCTTGACGATATCCTGGCGGTTCTGAGCGGAACACAGTCTGCACCGGCTGCGGCGTCGAGCTATTGAGATGATCCCGCAGGAGATCATCCGGCGTAAGCGCGATGGCGACGAGCTCGACCCCGACGATATCCGGTCCTTCATCGCAGCACTCGCTGCCGGTCAGCTGTCGGAAGGCCAGATCGGCGCCTTCGCCATGGCCGTCTGGTTCAAGGGCATGTCGCGGGCCGAGACCGTCGCCCTGACGCTGGCGATGGCCGACTCCGGCGACAGGCTGCAATGGGCCGATATCGACCGCCCGATCGCCGACAAACATTCGACCGGTGGCGTCGGCGACAATGTTTCGCTGATGCTGGCGCCGATCGCTGCCGCCTGCGGTCTCGCCGTTCCGATGATTTCCGGGCGCGGCCTTGGCCATACAGGTGGCACGCTGGACAAGCTCGAATCCATTCCCGGCTATATGATTACCCCGGATGCGAACCTGTTCCACAAGGTCGTGAAGGAGGTCGGATGCGCCATCATCGGCCAGACTGGGGCCCTTGCGCCTGCCGACGGCCGGCTCTATGCCGTGCGCGATGTGACTGCAACCGTCGATTCCATTCCCCTCATCACCGCCTCCATCCTGTCGAAGAAACTTGCGGCCGGGCTTCAGACGCTGGTGCTGGACGTCAAGGTCGGCAATGGCGCCTTCATGTCCGACCGGGCCCAGGCGGAGATCCTGGCGCAGTCGCTGGTCGAGGTCGCCAATGGCGCAGGCGTGAAGACGTCGGCGCTGATCACCGACATGAACCAGCCGCTCGCCGATGCCGCCGGCAATGCGGTCGAGATGCGCAACTGCCTTGATTTCCTGGCGGGTGGGAAGGCAGACACGCGGCTCGAAACCGTCGTTCTTGCCTTCGCCGCCGAGATGCTGGTGAAATCGGGCATTGTGCCTTCCGCTGATGAAGGCGAGGGGATGGCGCGCAAGGCGCTGTCATCGGGACAGGCGGCCGAGGTTTTCGGCCGCATGGTCTCGATGCTCGGCGGCCCGGCCGATCTCATTGAAAACCCGAACAAATATCTGGCCAGGGCGCCTGTGGAAAAACCTGTCCTCGCCGCCCGATCTGGCTGGCTTGCAGCCTGCAATGCGCGCGGTATCGGCATCAGCGTCATCGATCTCGGCGGCGGAAGACGTCATCCGGCCGACCGGATCGATCATCGCGTCGGCTTCTCCGAACTTCTGCCGCTTGGCACCCGTGTCAGCGCCGGCGAACCGATCGCGCTGGTTCACGCCGCCGACGAAGCGGCGGCGGAACGGGCAGCGGCGGCACTCGCCGCGCATTACCGCATCACCAAGGAAAAGCCGGAGCTGGAGCCGGTGATTTCGACCCGGATCTGATCGCTTTACTGCTTCAGGCTGAGCGAACCGTCGGCGACGGAATAGGAGGCGAGTTTTTGCAGGAAGCTCATGCCGACCAGGGTCGTCGTCAGCGCTTCGTCCTTGAGAACGAAGGCTTCGACATCGCGCACGCGGATACCGCCGATTTCCACCCGGTCGAGCATCACATGCGCCGCCTTCGTCTGGCCGTTTGCGGTGTTCACCCCATAGCGGAAATCGAGCTGGTTGGCGGTGAAGCCCAGTCGGCGGGCGAGCGTCTCGTTAAGCGCGACATAGGTGGCGCCAGTATCGATCAGGCCTTGCACCGGCTTGCCGTTGATCTTGAAGCCGCCGGTATAATGGCCCTGGGCATCCGCTTGCAGACGGATCGCATTGCTGCCTGAGACCGGTGCGGGTGCCGCGGGCTTGTCGCTTTCGGTCGATAGGTAATTGGCGGAAAGCGCGTCAGCAGACCGCTGGCCGGTGTCTCCGAAGAAGGAAGGCACCTGTGTTGCGAGCACCGCGGCGATGCTGGCGAATAGGACGGTACGCACGAGCATGAAACAGAAATCCTTCCTGTATAAACCCCGCTTCATGCGGGGCCTCATGCTTCGGAATTGCTAAACCTCAAGTGCTGACAAGTTGCTAATATCGCCAACAAAAAGGCCCGGAATGAACCACCGGGCCTTCAAGTCTTTCGATTTGGTAAACGAAAGCTGAAACTACTTGGTGCCGTACATGCGGTCGCCGGCATCGCCGAGGCCGGGCATGATATAGCCCTTTTCGTTGAGATGACTGTCGATCGACGCGGTGAACACCGGAACATCGGGATGCGCGGCGCGGAAGTTGCGGATGCCTTCGGGAGCGGCAAGCAGGCAGAGGAAGCGGATATTGTGGGCGCCGCGTTCCTTGAGCTTGTCGATCGCGGCGATCGACGAATTGCCGGTTGCAAGCATCGGGTCGACGACGATGATCAGCCGCTCGGCCACGTCTTCCGGAGCCTTGAAGTAATATTCGACCGGCTGCAGCGTTTCGTGGTCGCGGTAAACGCCGATATGCGAGACGCGGGCGGAAGGCACGAGATCGAGCATGCCTTCGAGCAGGCCGTTGCCGGCGCGCAGGATCGAGGCGAAGACCAGCTTCTTGCCTTCGAGGATTGGCGATTCCATCGTCTGCAGCGGCGTCTCGATCGTTTCCATTGTCAGTTCGAGATCGCGGGTCACCTCGTAACAGAGCAGCGTCGAGATTTCGCGCAGCAACCGCCGGAAACTTCCCGTCGATGTCTCCTTGCGCCGCATGATGGTGAGTTTGTGCTGCACCAGCGGGTGATCGATGACCGTGACGCCGTCCATGGGGAAGCCTTTCATTTTCTATCGAATGTTTCTTTCACGGAAATCGGCCCGACTGCAAGAGTGGCGGCCAATTTGCGCCGATCATCCCCAGCCTCGCTCCACATTTGGCTCTCAAAGTCGGGCGAGCAGGGCCTTGCGTGTCTCATCGTCGACGAAGGCCGCCTCGATCGCCGTGCGCGTCATGGCATCGATCTCGTCGTCGCTGAGGCCGAAAGCCTCGGCGGCAAGTTCGTATTCCCGCTCCAGTGAGGTATGAAAGAACGGCGGATCGTCCGAGCTTATCGTCACGCGCACGCCGGCGTCCTTCAGCCGGCACAGCGGATGCGAAGCGAAATCGGGAAAGACCTTAAGCGCGATATTGGAGCCCGGGCAGATCTCCAGCACGGTGCCGAGATCGGCAAGCCGCTTCACCAGATCGAGATCCTCGATGGCGCGCACGCCATGGCCGATGCGCGAGGGGCGCACGGCATCGAGCGCGTCGGCGACACTGAAGGCGCCGCAGACCTCGCCGGCATGAATGGTGAGCCCCAGGCCGGCATCGCGGGCGATATCGAAGGCCCTGGCATAGTCGGCGACGCGCCCCATCCGCTCCTCGCCGGCAAGGTTGAAGCCGGTAATCAGAGGATTGCCGGCCTTTGCCGCGTATTCGGCGGCGCCGATCACGCTCTCCGGACCGAAATGCCGCTCGCCGGTGACGATCAGCCGGGCCTCGATACCGCTCTTTTCCCTGGCCCGCCGGACGCCTTCGCAGATGCCTGATATATAGGCGTCGGCACCCAACCCGATGCGTTTGCCGTGGTCGGGCGAAACGATCAGTTCGCTGTAGATCGTATTGATGCCGGCGAGTTGGTCGAGATAGGTTTCGGTCAGAAGCGCATAGTCCTCCTCGGTCCTGTAGACCTCGGAAACCTTGTCGTAACAGTCGAGGAAGCTTGCGAAATCATGCCAGACATAGGCGCCGCCGCGAAGCTCGCCGCTGATGTCGACGCCGTATTTGTGCGCCTGCGCCTCGGTCAATTCAGGAGGTGCCGCACCCTCCAGATGGCAGTGCAGTTCGACCTTCTTCAAATGCGACGTCACAGAAAACTCCTTCCATGCGGTCCTGCCGGAATCCCGAGATGGCGCGCGATGCTTTCGCCGATATCGGCATAGCTGCGGCGCACGCCGATCGAACGCGACCGGATGCCGGGGCCATAGGCGATGACGGGCACGCGCTCGCGCGTATGGTCCGTGCCGCGCCAGGTCGGGTCGCAGCCGTGGTCGGCGGTGAGCACGACGAGATCGCCTGGCTTCAGCTTCTTGTGGACTTCGGCCAAGCGGGCATCGAAGGCTTCGAGTGCCGCGGCATAACCCGGCACATCGCGGCGATGGCCGTAAAACATGTCGAAATCGACGAAATTGGTGAAGACGAGATCGCCGTCCTCGGCCTCGTCGATGGTTGAGAGCGATGCATCCATCAGCGCATCGTTGCCATTTGCCTTGATGACCCTGGAAATGCCCTGATGCGCGAAGATGTCGCCGATCTTTCCGACAGCATGCACGTGCCGGCCGTGTTCGATAAGCCGGTCGAGCAGCGTCGGCTCCGGCGGTAGCACGGAGAAGTCGCGCCGGTTTCCGGTGCGCTGGAAGGTCGAGGGGGACTGACCGATGAAGGGCCGGGCGATGACGCGACCGATATTGTAGCGATCGAGCATCCCGCGGGCTAGACGGCAGAAAGTGAGCAGGCGATCGAGACCGAACTGCACCTCGTGCGCAGCGACCTGGAAGACCGAATCCGAGGAGGTGTAGCAGATCGGCTTGCCGGTGCGGATATGCTCCTCGCCGAGCCGGGCGATGATCTCCGTTCCAGAGGCATGGCAGTTGCCGAGAATGCCGGGCACATCGGCCTCCCTGCACAATGCCTCGATGAATTCGGCAGGAAAGGCCTCGCCCTCCATCGGGAAGTAACCCCAATCGAAACTGACAGGTGTTCCTGCGATCTCCCAATGGCCTGATGGCGTGTCCTTGCCGCGGGAGATTTCGGTGGCGGCACCATAAATGCCGTAGACCTTCTCGGGAACGGGCATGTCGGCCGGGAACCGGCCGGAGGCCGATCGGGCGATCTGCATCAGCCCGAGTTCCGACAGGTTGGGCAGGGAAAGCGGCCCGCTGCGCAATCCGGCACGATCTGCGGCTCCGGCTGCGCAGAACTCGGCGATATGGCCGAGCGTATCGGCGCCCTCGTCGCCATAGGCCGCCGCATCCGGCGCTCCGCCGACGCCGAAAGAATCCAGAACGAAAAGAAAGGCACGCGCCATTTTACACCCGAGAGAGCCGATCGCCGGCCCCAGGGACGTCGGAGCGGCAGAGCCTCAGGCATATAATGCTGCGGCCGGCTTGGCAAATTCGGGAAGAAGGGGAGGGCTGTCAGCAGTCGCTGCAGGCGATCGAGTCGCCTTGCCGCTGGCGGTAGAAATAACTGCGGCTGATGGTGATCGTGCGCATGCCGTCCGGCAGGAAATTCGGCGCAAACAGGAACATCGTATAGGGGATGCTGAGCTCGGTGCGAACAAGGAAGCTGTTGGCGGTCTTCATGTCGGACGGCACATTGCTCACGGCCGTATTCTTGGCATAGGGCGAGGTCCCGTCCTGCGCCCACGACCACAGCACTTTCGCATTGGCGCTGGCGTCGATCGTAATTCCGGTGATCTTCAGCGTCAGCGACGTGTTGTTGTAAGGCACGAAGATCGCGGTTGCGACCGACGGCATCTGTGCAAGCGTGCTCTTCGTGATGGATTGCTGCTGGGTGACGAGGTCGGCCACCGTCCCTGCAGCGCGTGTCACCCGCTTGCTGACGCTGAGGCCGATCGTGATCTCGAAAGCGCCGATATAGAGCATGACGAGCACGGGAAAGAGGATCGCGAATTCGATCGCCCCGGCGCCCTTGCGATCTCGGGCCAGCCGCCGCGCCGTCAATACCAGTCTGCTGAACGGGTTGCGTAACGCCATTATGGATACTGCTCGTTCTGCAAGGCCGCGGTCGCGATGATCAGATATTCCCTCGGCATCGAACCGTCGGAGGGACGTATGGTCGTGATGTAGGGCCGAACCAGATCCGCGGTGATTTCCCAGCGGTAGTAGGCGCGGACCATGTTGATGGTGCCGGCGCCGCCCGGCGCGTATTTGAAGGCCGCCGTGTTGAGGTCGGCATATTTGTCGGTCGAAAGCTTGGGAATCGTCGTCGGAATGGCCGAAAAGGTGCTGAATGTCTGTACATCCAGGTAGAGCTTGCTCGGCGTAGCCACTTCGCTCGTCGAGCAGCGGATCAGGATCGAGATCTCATCGCAGAAAGCCTGGCGGAACTGCGCCTGGTTCATATCGGTCGTGCGGCCAAGATTATAGGTTATCTGCCCGGTTCGCATCTTGCGGCTCATCGTATCGACGGCGTTCGAGACGAGTTCCTCGGCAGCAAAGGCGACGAAGGTTTCAAGGACTGCGAAAATCACCAGGAAATAGGGAATAGCAAGCAAGGCGAATTCGATCGCCGCGGAACCCTCGCGCGATCGGCCGAGAGCGCGAAACCGTGAGAAACGGAACGGCGCGGAGACGCGCGCTTTTTCCGTCTTCTGATCAATTACCGTCATTGCCTGGACCCGAGCGACATTCTCTGTCCGCCACACTAGGGTCCGTTCGTTGATTTTCCGTTTCAGTCTGAGGCGACGATTTTAACGAATGGCCGAAGAGAGGTAAGACAATCAGGGTGAGGTAGTGCTGGTGGTCGCCTGCTGTGCATGCTGCTCGCAGTTCGGCGTGCAGGACAGCACTGAGCGTTCGGTCTGCCGGTAGACGCGCACCGTATTGCCCTCATCGATCGACACCAGAATACGCTCGTCGAGGATCGCATTGCCATCGGCATCGAGCAGCACCAGATTGGTGGTGCCGAAGCTGCGTCCTGTGAGAACGATGGTCTTGGCGTCGGCGACGGTTGCATCGGCGACCTTGGCATTGCCGACGATGACCTTGCTGACAGGGCGGTCGAGCTTCAATACGCGCGCGTGATCCATATAGACGCGCAGCATGTCATCGTCTGCGGCCGCGGAAACTCCCGAAATACCGAAAACGGCGATCATGCCGGCAAAGAAAATGGTTTTGCCGCTCGATGACATTTGGTCCTCTTTCACGATCACAGCGCAATATCCGCATAGAATGGAAAAAAATGGTGAACGAAGCCTTAAGCCCGCCTCCCTGTTCCGGGATGAGGCGCAATGATCCGATTTGGCACGGCCTCAGGACCGCACACGCTCCGGTTGGAAGTAAGACCTGTGCTATTACCGGATGAATCCAGCGGTTATTCCGGGAAGATTGTTAAATATTGAAGTAGTCGCATAAGAAAATACTTACCCTGCAAGGGGCTGGTGTCTCGTTGACGCCTCGTTAACTCTTTTCTTTAAGCCGATGGAAACGCCCATTCGCTAGGTTGATGCCATCCGATCAACGGCAAACAGTTGGCGGACGTGCTGAACATCAACTGGAGTTAGGAGTTACCATGACCAAGCTTTTTAGCCGTTTTCTGAAGGACGAATCCGGCGCGACCGCAATTGAATACGGCCTGATCGCTGCCCTCATTTCCGTAGCGCTGATTACCGGCGCAACGGCTCTCGGCAACAGCATCAGCACCACGTTCAACAATCTGAGCACCAAGATGAACACCGGCGTTACGGCGTCGAACTAAGATAGGGGCAGCCACTTGGCGCCCATATTATACGGCCGGATCGGCTCCGACTGATCTATCGAGCGGGCTCACAGGCTGAATGGCCGTGAGCCTTTTCGCATCTCGTTATGACGGGGTATACACATGATCGCCGCTGCAGTGTTTGTGATATTGCCGCTCTGCCTCGCCATGGCGGCCTTTTCCGATCTGTTCACCATGACGATTCCGAACCGCGTTTCTCTGATCCTGATTGCCTCTTTCTTCATCCTCGCGCCGCTGTCTGGCCTGGGCTGGGAGATGATCGGCATGCATCTTGCCGGCGCGGCAATCGTCTTTAGTGCCTGCTTCGCTCTTTTTGCCTTCAATGTGATGGGCGGCGGAGACGCCAAGCTGTTGAGCGCCACCGCGCTCTGGTTTGGTCTGAATCAATCGCTCGCCTTTCTGATAGTCGACGTCGCCATGATCGGCGGTCTGATAACCTTGCTGATCCTGCTGGTGAGAGCGCAATCGAACACCATCCTTGCCATCGGCCTGCCGGTGCCGAATTCGGTCCTGCTGGCCAAGAAGATCCCCTACGGCATCGCCATCGCGATCGGCGGCTTCATGGCCTTCCCTTCTTCGCCGCTCTTCCTAGCTGCGCTGGAAAGCCTGAAATAACGGCATTTTAAATGCCCGTTAACTTAAAATGTAAGCGTTCCATTAACCATAATTATACCAATTGCTGAGCATTCTGCAGGGCGAACATATCGTGCCCTGAGGAATGATCGATGAAACCGGCCCGCCTTATAATCCTTGCTGTCGCCGTGGTGGCAGCCGGCCTCGCCGGCCTCCTGGCGATGCGCATGGCAGGCAGTGGCGGTGTCGTTACCCAGGTCCAGTCGGTCATCGAGAAGGAACCGACCGTCAACGTCCTGGTCTCGAGCGCCAATCTGGCGGTCGGCGAAAGGCTGGGCGACCAGTCCGTTCATTGGATGGCCTGGCCACAGGGCGCCGTTGTCCCGGGCCTGATCACCGAAGCCGACAAGCCGGATGCGATCAAGGATCTGCAGGGTGCCGTCGTGCGCCTGCCGATCTTCGAAGGCGAACCGATCCGGCCGGAAAAGGTCGCCGATTCCAGCAGCCGCATCCTTTCCTCGCTGTTGCCGGCCGGCAAACGCGCCGTCGCGACCGAGATATCGGTGGCAACAGGTGCCGGCGGCTTCATCCTGCCGAACGACCGCGTCGACGTCATCATGGTCCGCAAGGGCACCGAAGCCAACAAGCTCATCACCGAGACCGTGCTGAGCAATGTCCGCGTTCTGGCCATCGACCAGCAGATCCAGGAAAAAGACGACGGCTCGAAGGCCGTGGTCGGCACGACGGCGACGCTCGAACTCACCCCCGATCAAACGAAGGTGCTCGCTGTCGCCCAGCAGATGGCGGACCGGCTGTCGCTCGCGCTACGCTCGGTCGCTGATGCGCAGGAGCAGGACACCAGCGCAGCCGACTATCTGCTGAGCGGCGATAACGGCAGTGCGAGCATCCAGGTCATCAAATCCGGCGCCATCGTCACCGATGCCAGCGCAGCGCCGAAGGCGGAGTAAAGGGACGTGCACATGGGCAATTCTACGCGGCGCGCCGGACTTCTCCTGACAGGCTGCCTGTCGCTGGCAGTCGCCGTCTCCGGTATAGTGTCGGCCTCTTTCGCGCTGCTTCTTGTACCAGGCGAGGCGCGCGCCGATTCCGAAAACCTGGTCCGCATCTCGCAAACCGGCCGCGATGCCCACCGCCGGCTGAAGCTCGGGCTGAACAAGGCTGTCGTCGTCGATCTGCCCGAGGATGCGCATGATATCCTCGTATCCGATCCGACCATGGCCGATGCCGTGACCCGCACCTCGCGGCGCATCTACCTGTTCGGCAAAAAGGTCGGCCAGACGAATATCTTCGTCTTCGGCGCCGGTGGACAGGAAATCGTCAATCTCGACATCGAGATCGAGCGCGACGTTTCCGGCCTCGAAGTCAATCTCCGCCGATTCATTCCAGACTCCAACATCAACGTCGAAATCGTCTCCGACAACATCGTGCTGACCGGCACCGTGCGCACCCCGCAGGATGCCACACAGGCGGCCGATCTGGCGCAGGTCTTCCTGAAGGGCGGCGAAGCGACGACCAGAAGCGAGACGGCATCGGGCACCGGCGGCGACAGTTCGGTGGCGCTCTTTGCCGAAGCCCGTCAGAGCTCGCAGGTTGTCAACCTGCTGCAGATCGAGGGCGAGGACCAGGTCACCCTCAAGGTGACGATCGCCGAGGTCCGCCGCGAGGTGCTGAAGCAGCTCGGCTTCGACAATCTGGTTTCCAATTCCTCCGGCATGACAGTCGCACAGCTCGGCAGCCCCAGCGCCGACAGCGCCACATCCGTCGTTGGCGGCGGCCTGGCGGCGCTGTTCAAGAGCACGATCGGAAAATACGACATTTCGACCTACCTCAACGCGCTGGAGCAGGCCAAGGTCGTCAAGACGCTTGCCGAGCCGACGCTGACGGCAATATCGGGCCAGGCCGCGACCTTCAATTCCGGCGGCCAACAGCTCTATTCGACAACCGACAGCAACGGCAACGTCACCGTCGTGCCGTTCAACTACGGTATCAACCTCGCCTTCAAGCCGGTCGTGCTCTCATCGGGACGCATCAGCCTGCAGATCAAGACCAATGTCTCCGAACCGGTGGCCGGCAGCGGCGGCGCGACCTATCAGCGCCGCTCGGCGGAGACCTCGGTGGAGCTGCCCTCGGGCGGCTCGATCGCGCTGGCCGGCCTGATCCGCGACAACGTTTCCCAGACGATGGGCGGCACGCCTGGTGTCTCGAAGATCCCGCTGCTCGGCACCCTCTTCCGTCAGAAGGGTTTCGAGCGTCAGGAAACCGAGCTCGTCATCATCGCAACGCCCTATCTCGTGCGTCCGGTGGCGCGCAATCAGCTCAACCGGCCGGACGACAATTTCAGCCCTGAGAATGACGGTGCAACCTTCTTCCTCAACCGAGTCAACAAAGTCTATGGCCGCCGCGAGGCGCCCGTTGCCGACGCGCAGTTCCACGGCTCAATTGGGTTCATCTACAAATGAGCGGCGCATGGTCGGCAGCAATGGAAGAGAACAGGGATCAGGTGATGGCCCATATCAATTCGACGACACCCCGCCTCGGAATCTCGAAGGCGCTTTTTGCCACGGTTGCCATGTCGCTGGCCGTCCTTTCCGGATGCGCCGGCCCACATGACCAGCTGACGACCGGCGGTATTCCCGACGACTATCGCGCGCGTCACCCGATCATCGTGACCGAAGCGGAGCAGACGGTGGACATTCCCGTCGCCTCCACCGATCGCCGCCTGACCAACGCCCAGCGCGACCTCATTCGCGGTTTTGCCGCAAACTACATCGCGCGCGCCTCGGGTCCGGTTTACGTGCTGTCGCCGCAAGGCTCGCCCAACTCGGCGGCAGCCTATCAACTGCGCAATCAGGTCCGTGCCGAGCTGGCGAGGAGGGGGATCGCAAGCTCGAAAATCGTCAACACCTCCTACGCCGCCGTCGGCCCCGGCGATGCGGCGCCGATCCGGCTGAGCTTTACCGGCACCACGGCGATCACCACGCAATGCGGCCAGTGGCCGAAGGACATCTCTAGCGATTTGACCAACCAGAATTATTATAATTTCGGCTGCGCCTCGCAGAACAACCTCGCCGCCCAGATCGCCAATCCGGAGGATCTGGTGGCGCCCCGCGGCATGACCCCGATCGACGCGCAGCGCCGCAACAACGCGATCCAGGAATATCGGACGACGACATCGACGATCGAAGAGGTCGCCGGCAGCGACAGCAGCTTCTGAGGCGGAACGGGACGATGAGCGCGATAGAGTACGAAATCAAGAATCAAAGCGAGCTTCGCCACGCCGAGGAGGCGGTGCGCATGGCCGATCTGGAAAACATGCGGCCGCTGCCGCGCATCTCCGTGCATGCCTTCTGTGAGAGCGAGGCTCTGCAGCAGGTCATGGAACGCTGCGCCAATGATCGGCGCGTGGCCAAGGTCAGCATGCGCATCACCAGCGGCGGCATCGCCGCTGCCGCCAATATGTTCTCCGGCGCCCCGACGCCGAACCTCATCATCCTCGAGACCAAGGCGAATGCCGGAAACCTTCTCTCCGAACTCGCGCCGCTCGCCGCCGTCTGCGATCCGACGACCAAAGTCGTCATTATCGGCTACTACAACGATATCGGGCTTTATCGCGACCTCATCCGCAACGGCATCTCCGAATACATGGTCCAGCCCGTTGCCATGCCCGATATCCTGGCGTCGATGGCCTCGATCTTCGTCGATCCGGAAGCCGAGCCGCTCGGCCGCAGCATCGCCTTCATCGGCTCGAAGGGCGGTACTGGCGCCTCGACCATCGCGCATAATTGTGCCTTCGGCATTTCCAACCTCTTCTCATCCGAGACGATCCTCGCCGATCTCGACCTGCCCTATGGCACCGCGAACATCGACTTCGACCAGGATCCGGCCCAGGGCATCGCCGAAGCTGTCTTCGCGCCCGACCGTCTCGACGAGGTCTTCCTGGACCGCCTGCTGACGAAATGTTCCGAACATCTCTCCCTGCTTGCGGCACCCTCGCTGCTCGACCGTGCCTATGATTTCGATGGCCAGGCGTTCCAGCCGGTGCTCGATGTGCTGCAGCGCAGCGCGCCCGTTACCGTGCTCGACGTTCCGCATACATGGTCGGAATGGACACGCTCGGTGCTGTCGAGTGTCGACGAAGTGGTCATCACAGCGGTTCCCGATCTCGCCAACCTGCGCAATGCCAAGAACATGCTGGACGCGTTGCGCAAGATGCGGCCGAACGACAAGCCGCCGCATCTGATCCTCAACCAGGTCGGCATGCCGAAACGTCCGGAGATTTCACCATCGGATTTCTGTGAGCCGCTGGAGATCGATCCGATCGCCATCATTCCCTTCGACATCCATCTTTTCGGCAATGCCGCCAATAGCGGCCGGATGATCTCGGAAGTCGACCCGAAGTCGCCGACGGCGGAAACCTTTTCGCAGATATCGCACATCGTCACCGGCCGTGTCGCGATCAAGAAGGCGAAGAAGGGCGGACTGCTGGGCCTCCTGAAGCGCAAGTAGCAAGTAGAACAAGCAGATTGGATTAAGCGGCATGTTTGGAAAACGCGGAAACGAAGGTTCCGGAAAGGTTGGAGGGGCGATTGCTCCCCCGCCGCCGGCTCCGGCCGCTGCCCCTGCGGCCTCTTCCCCCTCGATTCTGGTCGAACCCGCTCGCGAGCCCGCACGCCAGCAGGTGACGCCGCCGCCGATGCAGACGCCGCAGCGCAAGCGCCCTGTTCGTACCGATGAATATTACGACACCAAGGCGCAGGTGTTTTCCGCGCTGATCGATACGATCGATCTTTCGCAGCTTTCCAAGCTCGACGGCGAAAGCGCGCGCGAGGAAATCCGCGACATCGTCAACGACATCATCACCATCAAGAACTATGCGATGTCGATCTCCGAGCAGGAAGAGCTGCTCGAGGATATCTGCAACGACGTTCTCGGCTACGGTCCGCTGGAGCCATTGCTGGCGCGCGACGATATCGCCGATATCATGGTCAACGGCGCCGGCCAGACGTTCATCGAAGTCGGCGGCAAGACGATCGAATCGGAGATCCGCTTCCGCGACAATGCGCAGCTTCTCTCGATCTGCCAGCGCATCGTCAGCCAGGTCGGCCGCCGTGTCGACGAATCGAGCCCGATCTGCGATGCCCGCCTGCCCGATGGCTCGCGTGTCAACGTTATCGCGCCGCCGCTGTCGATCGACGGGCCGGCGCTCACCATCCGCAAGTTCAAGAAGGACAAGCTGACGCTCGATCAGCTCGTCCGTTTCGGTGCGATCACGGCGGAAGGCGCGACCGTGTTGCAGATCATCGGGCGCGTGCGCTGCAACGTCGTCATTTCGGGCGGTACCGGCTCGGGCAAGACGACGCTGCTGAACTGCCTCACCAACTATATCGACAGGGATGAACGCGTCATCACCTGCGAGGATACCGCCGAACTGCAGCTGCAGCAGCCGCATGTCGTACGTCTCGAAACGCGCCCGCCGAATATCGAAGGCGAGGGCGAGATTACCATGCGCGATCTCGTCAAGAACTGCCTGCGTATGCGTCCCGAGCGCATCATCGTCGGCGAAGTGCGCGGACCTGAGGTTTTCGACTTGCTGCAGGCGATGAACACCGGTCACGACGGCTCGATGGGCACCATCCACGCCAATACGCCGCGCGAATGCCTGAGCCGTATCGAATCGATGATCGCCATGGGGGGCTTCACCCTGCCGGCAAAGACGGTGCGTGAGATCATCTCCAGCTCGGTGGACGTGATCATCCAGGCGGCGCGCCTTCGCGACGGTTCGCGCCGCATCACCCAGATCACCGAGGTGATCGGCATGGAAGGCGACGTCATCATCACCCAGGACCTGATGCGTTACGAGATCGAAGGCGAGGATGCGGGCGGCCGCCTGATCGGCCGGCACATGTCGACCGGCGTCGGCAAGCCGCATTTCTGGGATCGCGCCCGTTACTTCAACGAGGAAAAGCGTCTTGCCGCTGCCCTTGACGCGATGGAAGCGAAAACGAAGGATTAGGCGAGATGTTCGGGTTCGATCCGATAGTGCTGGCAATCGTCGTCCTCGCCGCCATCTCCGCGGCGGCGGTCGCCTATGCCCTGATGTTTTCCCGGATCGAGGCCGACAAGAAATCGGCAAGCCGCATCAACCGCGTCAAATCGGCTGAAAGCGACCGGGTCAAGGTCAAGGCCGCCCGCGACCGGGTGCAGGAAATGTCGAAGCGCCGGAAATCGGTGCAGGACAATCTGAAGGATCTGGAAAAGCGCCAGCACGAAAAGACCAAGAAGACCCTGACGATGAAATCCCGGCTGGTGCAGGCCGGCCTGACGATCACGGTCGGGAAATTCTATCTCATCAGCGCCATCTTCGCCTGCGTGCTGCTGCTCATGGCTTTCATCATCGGTGTATCGTTGATGGTGATAATCGGTATTGCCGTCGTCGCCGGTCTCGGCCTGCCGCGCTGGATCGTCGGTTTCCTGATCAAGCGCCGCCAGAACAAGTTCCTCAACGAGCTCCCCAATGCGCTTGACGTCATCACCCGCTCGATCAAATCGGGCCTGCCGCTCAACGATGCGATCCGTCTCATCGCCACCGAAGGTACCGAGCCGGTGAAGAGCGAGTTCCGGCGCGTGATCGAGGCGCAGCAGGTGGGCCTCAGCATCCCCGACGCCTGCGCCCGCATGACGACCCAAATGCCGCTCCAGGAAGTCAGCTTCTTCGCCATCGTCATCGCCATCCAGTCGCAGGCTGGCGGCAATCTGTCGGAAGCAATCGGCAACCTTTCCAAGGTGATACGCGAGCGCAGGAAAATGAAGGCCAAGGTCTCGGCGCTTTCGATGGAAGCCAAGGCGTCGGCCGTCATCATCGGTGCTCTGCCCTTCATCGTCGCGACCCTCGTCTATCTCACGTCGCCGAACTACATGATGATCCTTTTCACCGATCCGCGCGGCCATTTCATCATGGGTGTCTCGGCGATCTGGATGTCGATCGGCATCTTCGTCATGCGCAACATGGTCAATTTTGACATCTAGACGGAAGGACGCACCCCATGTCGCAGGACCTTGCCGCAACCCTGACCAATCCGAGCATGCTGATCGCGCTCTTCGTCGCGGTCGCCGTCTTCGCCACGTTTTACACGATCGCCATCCCCTTCTTCGAGCGCGGCGATCTCAACAAGCGTATGAAGGCCGTCTCGACCGAGCGCGAGCAGATCCGCGCTCGCGAACGCGCCCGCATGAACGCCGAAACCGGCGCCGGCAAAGCCTCGCTCCGGAGCCAGAACAATCGTTCGGTCCGCCAGATCGTCGAACGCTTCAACCTGCGCAAGGCGCTCGTCGACGAGAATACCGTCAACAAGCTGCGTGCTGCCGGATTTCGCTCCGAGAATGCGCTGAATACCTTCCTCGTGGCGCGTTTCCTGCTGCCCTTCCTCTTCCTGGCGCTTGCCGTCTTCTGGGTCTTCGGTCTCGGCCATCTCGCCGAAAGGGGCCTGCCCATCCGCATGTTCGCTGTCATCGCCATCGGCTATGTCGGTTTCTACGCGCCGAACATCTATGTCTCGAACCGCATGGGCAAGCGCCAGCACTCGATCAAACGTGCCTGGCCGGATGCGCTGGACCTGATGCTGATCTGCGTCGAATCCGGCATCTCGATCGAGGCCGCGATGCGTCGCGTGTCGGAAGAACTCGGCGAGCAGTCGCCGGCGCTCGCCGAGGAGATGGTGCTGACCACGGCTGAACTCTCCTTCTTGCCGGATCGCCGCATGGCGCTCGAAAATCTTGCCACGCGCACCCAGATCGAGCTGGTACGCTCGGTCACTCAAGCGCTGATCCAGGCCGATCGCTACGGCACGCCGGTCGCGCAGGCGCTGCGTGTCCTCGCCCAGGAAGGCCGCGACGAGCGCATGAACGAAGCCGAAAAGAAGGCGGCCGCCCTGCCGCCGAAACTGACGGTGCCGATGATCCTGTTCTTCCTGCCGGTGCTGATCGCTGTTATTCTTGGCCCGGCCGGCATTCAGGTCTCAGACAAGTTCTGATGATTGCCGCCGCTTAAATCGATTCCGATTTGAGGAATTATGCGGTAAACCTCCGATCTCAAACGAGGGTTTTCGGATGTCTTCCGCAGGCGTTTTCATCAGCATCATGGCAGCCTTGATGGTCGGCGCGATGAGCCCCGGCCCGAGCTTCGTCGTCGTCTCCAGGATTGCCATTTCGCGGTCACGGCTGGATGGTCTTGCGGCCGCACTCGGCATGGGCGCCGGCGGCGTCGTTTTTGCCGTGCTGGCACTCGCCGGGCTGACGGCGCTGCTGTCTCAGTTCGAATGGCTCTATGTCTTGCTGAAGGTCGCAGGCGGCGCCTATCTCATTTATATCGCCGTCAATATCTGGAGAGGTGCTGGCCAGCCGCTGGAGGTTTCCGACGCCGGCGATAGCCAACGCGCGCCGATGCTGAGCTTCACGACCGCGCTGCTGACCCAACTCAGCAACCCGAAGACCATCATCGTCTATGCCAGCCTCTTTGCCGCGCTTCTACCGAGGACGGTGCCGCTCGATCTAATGGTTGCGCTGCCGCTTGGCGTCTTTGCGGTGGAAGCGGGGTGGTATTCGATCGTGGCCTTCGCCTTTTCGGCCCGCCATCCGCGGCGGCTCTATCTCGCTGCGAAGAGCTGGATAGACCGGGCCGCCGGTGCCGTGATGGGCGGCCTCGGACTTCGTCTCATTCTTTCGGGCCTGAGTGTCCGCTAGACCACTGTTAGTTGGTATTGCTGGCCTCCGCGGCACCCGGCGTCTTGTCCTTGGCGGCGAGTTTCTGCCAGGAATTCTGCTGCGAGAGCATGCCTCTGAGATAGGCGACATTGGCATCGGCCTGCTGCGGCGAAAGTTCGCGCCGGGCGATCTGCTCGGCCTCGGGGAAATGTCCCTGCAGGCCGACGACGAGGGCAAGGTTCTGCCTGACGCGACTGTCGGCGGTCGGCTGGCTGGCGGCGGAGCGCAGATAGGTTTCGGCCGTGCGCAGATCGCCTGTCAGCACGTAGGACATGCCGAGGTTGGACAGGATGGAGGGCTCGTTCGGCTGAATGTCGAGCGCGTCGCGGTAGCGCTGCCTGGCGTCGCTTGCCCGGCCCATCTGGTCGAGGATCGCGCCTTCGGCCGAGATCAGCTTCCAGTCCGGACGGTCGGGTGTCTGGGCGCGGCCGATCGTATCGAGCGCCTGCTGGAACTGGCCGGCCGCTGCCTGCGCCTTGCCGTAGGCGGCCAGCACGTTGCGGTCGGCGGGATTGCTGATCGCCACCTGCTGCATGACGGCGAGCGCTTGCGTGTCACGGCCGTTCATGCGCAGCAGGTTGGCATAGCTGACGCCGGTGACGGGATCGCGCGGGTTCTTTTCATAGGCCTGACCGAGCCGGTCGGTTGCCGAGCGCAGCTCGGTCGCGTCCATCTCTTCAACCGGCTTGGTGAGCTTCGGCACCGAGCCTGTCGTCATCCGGTCCTTGGTCGTCGAGCAGCCGGCAACCGCCAGGACGATGAGCGATGCCGCAGCGCCCTGCAGGATACGATTCGTGAATGTGGATGTAAGCGAGGCGGGCATGACGCGTTCCTGAATTCCGAAATCGGCGCCTGACCTCGAAGCGGAACAGGGAAAGGTTTGACGCAATCTTCGCTCCAGCAATAGTCTGTTAACCCTAACAGACCGTTAAGGAGTGATTCCTTACGACCGCCGAAGGATAATCATGGCCCCCTATCAGTTCATCGAGAGAGCGACCCCTTTCAACACCAAGGGCGGTTCGACGCTGCCGATCTTTGCCGTCACCCCCGCCCATATCGAGACCGGCACGATCGATCCGATCGCGCTCGATTGGGCGCGCAGGGCGGGCTACAAGGCCGAAAGCGGGTCGGTGCTGCTGATCCCGACGGCCGAAGGCCATCTCGGCGGCGCGCTTTTTGGCCTCGGCACCAATCCATCCGAGCAGCCTTATATTACTGGCAGGCTCGCCCGGGCGCTGCCGGCCGGCGACTGGCACATCGAGACTGCACCGCTGACGGCAAATCGCCTGGCTCTCGGCTTTGGTCTCGGCCGCTACCGTTTCGACCGCTACAAGTCCGAAAAAACGCCGGCGGCGACGCTGATGATCCCCCGCGATGCCGACAGTGCCGACATCAAGCGCCAGCTCGCCGGCGTCTTTCTCGCCCGCGACCTCATCAACACCCCGACCAATGATATGGGGCCGGAACAGCTCGAGGCGGCCTTCCGCGGCCTGGCCGCACATTACAAGGCAGAGATATCGGTTATCAAAGGCGACGACCTGCTCGAGCAAAACTTCCCGCTGGTCCATACCGTCGGCCGCGCCAGCGCCGATGCACCGCGCCTTCTCGAATTGCGCTGGGGCAAAAAGGGCCATCGCAAGGTGACACTCGTCGGCAAGGGCGTCTGCTTCGATACTGGCGGTCTCGATATCAAGCCTGCCGCCTCCATGCTGCTGATGAAGAAGGATATGGGCGGCGCGGCGAATGTCATGGGGCTTGCCCTGATGATCATGGACGCCAAGCTGAAGGTCGACCTGCGTGTCATCGTCCCGGTCGTCGAAAACGCCATCTCGTCCAATGCCTTCCGCCCCGGCGACATCTACAAGAGCCGCAAGGGTCTGACCGTCCAGATCGACAATACCGATGCTGAAGGCCGTCTGATCCTAGCCGATGCGCTCGCCTATGCCGACGAGGACGAGCCCGAGCTCTTGATCGACATGGCGACGCTGACCGGTGCTGCCCGTGTCGCCCTCGGTCCTGACCTCCCGCCCTTCTTCACCGATGACGCCAATCTGGCGCATGATCTGACCGAAGCGAGCCTGGAAACAGACGATCCGATCTGGCGCCTGCCGCTCTATTCCGGTTACGAAAAGGATATCCGCACCAAGTTCGCCGATCTGACCAATGCGCCGGCCGGCGGCATGGCGGGGGCGATCACCGCGGCCCTCTTCCTCAAGCGTTTCGTCGGGAAGGCGAAGAGCTGGGCGCATTTTGACATTTACGGCTGGGCGCAGTCCGAACGGCCGCATTCGCCGGGCGGTGGTGAAGCACAGGCAATCCGCGCGCTCTTCCATCATATCCGCGAGAGCCTGCGCTGACGCCATGGCAAGCTGGAGTCGAGGCGCATCGCGTGACCCTGTTCATGCGCTGCACCTCGCTGCCGATCGTTAAAATTTTATTCACCGTGCCGGGCGGCAATTCCTGCCGCCTCTTGCATGTCGATGCCAACTGCCGGAAAATGAAACGTTAGCGTAACGATCTTCCGGAGGGGCCGTGCCGATCGAATTGACCGCCTCGCAGGCGCTGGGGCTCTGGCATGGCGTGGCGCTCGATCAGGTCCGTCACGATGACCGCGATTTGACGTTGCGCCAGATGGCGATCCTGCTGCATATTTATCTGGTGCCGCCGCCGCATACGGTGCGTGGGCTTGCCGCCACCCTTGACGTCACCAAGCCGGTCATCACCCGCGCCTTGGATACGATGGGCGAAATGGGCCTGGTCGATCGTGTGCGCGACGATGCCGACCGGCGCAGCGTAATCATCAAGCGCACCGTCGGCGGCGCGCTGTACCTGGAAAAGCTTGGCGACCTCGTCCGTGATCAGGCCCGCCGGCTGCCGCTCTGAGAGGCCATCTGAAAGGCCACTTGAAAGGAATGCCAATGACGATGCTCGACCGCCGGCTGCATGCCTATCGGCCCGATCTCGCCGAAGCGGGGCTCGAAGGCAAGGTAGAGGCTTTGCGCTTCGTGGACGGCGCCCTGGCGCGTGTCGCCGTTCCGGTCGTCGGCCTGCGCCCCGAACCGGACCTTGCGCGTGGCATCGATACCGAACTGCTTCTTGGCGAGGACGTGACGGTGTTCGATCGCGCCGGCGGCTGGTGCTGGGTGAAAGCCGCTTCGGACGGTTACGTCGGTTATCTCTCTGCAGACGCGCTGTCGGAAGGCCGGCCGCCCCCCACCCACATCGTCACCGTCCAGCGCACCTTCCTTTATTCGGAGCCGGAATTGCGCAAGCCGCACCAGGCCATCCTGTCGATGGGAAGCCGCGTCCATGTCGCCGGCGAGGCGGAAGCGCGCGGCAATCACTATGTCGTGCTCGATGACGGAACCGCGATTTTTGCCAAGCACCTCCAGCCGATCGGCGCCCTCGCTGGCGCCGACTATGTCGAAATCACGGCCCGTTTTCTGGAAACGCCCTACCTGTGGGGCGGACGCTCCGGCCTCGGCATCGATTGCTCCGGCCTCGTCCAGCTGGCGATGCTGATGAGCGGCCGAGATGCGCCGCGCGATACCGACATGCAGGCGGCCGGCCTCGGCCAGCCGATCGACCGCGCCGAAATCCGCCGCGGCGACCTGGTCTTCTGGAAGGGCCATGTCGCCGTCTTCGAGGATCCGGAAACCATCCTCCACGCCAACGGCCACAGCATGACGGTGGCGCGCGAGAATTTCGAGGCCGCCGTAAAGCGTATCGGTTGGCTTTACGAGCAGCCAACCGGCTACCGCCGCCCGACCAGCTGATCAGTTGGTCGGCGACCGCGGCCAGGCGCTCACCCCGCCCGTCCAGTCCTCGAAGGTTTTCGACAGCCGCAGCACCCGCATGTCGTCAAAACGCGGCCCGACGATCTGCAGCCCGATCGGCATGCCCGACCGGGAGAATCCGCAATTGATCGAGGCGGCCGGCTGCTCCGACATGTTCCAGGGCACCGTAAAACCGATATGCTCGAAGGGCAGGGCCGGATCGTTGGTCGGCGATGCCCATTCGGCCGGGTAGGAGATGATCGGATTGGTCGGCGAAAGCACGGCGTCGACCTCGCTGAACAGCCGTCCGCAGTTCTTGCGCATCTCGATCGTCTGGTTGAAACCCTTGACCGCATCGACGCCTGCGATATCGGCACCGCCCTTCGCCCAATCCCTTATATAGGGCAGGATGCCGTTGCGTCGCTCTTCGTCGAGCTCCGCAATATCGCCCCAGAAGCGGGAGCGCCAGAAATCGTCGAGCCCATCGAGCATCGCGCGTGTCAGCACCGGTTGGGCGGCGATGATGGTCGCGCCGGCATCCTCGAAGTGCCGCGCCGCCGCTTCGACCGCGGCCTTGATCTCGTCGTCCACTGCAAGCCCGCAGCCGGCATCGAGCATCAGCCCGATCCTCATGCCAGACACGTCAAGGTCGAGATCCATCCAGTTGAAATCGTTCGGCGGCAGGCTGGTTCCGTCGCGCCAGTCCGGCTTCGACAGCGTCGCCATCGAGGAGGCCACGTCCTCGACCGTGCGCGCCATCGGCCCGGCGCAGCGCCCGACATAATAGGGGTCGACCGGGATGCGCCCATGGCTCGGCTTGAAGCCGAAAATGCCGGTCCAGCCGGCGGGAAGGCGCACCGAGCCACCAATATCCGTGCCGATATGCAGCGGCCCGTATCCGGCCGCCGCCGCCGCGGCCGCCCCGGCACTCGATCCGCCGGGATTTTGCGTCGTATTCCAGGGGTTGCGGCTGAGAGGATGAAAGCTCGAAAGGCCGGAGGAAAGCATGCCGTAATCGGGGCAGGTGGTCTTGGCGAAGATCACCGCGCCGTCTTCCCGAAGCCGCGCGGCGGCGGGCGCATCGGCATCAGCCGGTTTGAGTTCCACTGCTTTCGTGCCGAGCGGCACCGGCTGGCCTTTCGTGGCGATCAGTTCCTTCAACGTCACCGGGATGCCGTCGAGGATTCCCAGCGTTTCGCCCTTCGCCCAGCGCTCCGTCGAGGCCTTCGCCAGCGCGCGCGCTGCTTCCGGGTCGTAGAGGTAGAGTGCTGAAATCGAAGGCTCCCAGGCCGCGATATGATCTTCGAGCGCGAGCCAGTATTCGAGGGGAGAGAGGCTTTTATCGGCGAAGTGCTGCCTGAGTTCGCGGATGGTGAGGTCGGTTTCGGTCATGGCATGGTCTTTCGGGCGTTTCGTCTCGGGAGAACATCAGCGGCTCGCCTCGCGCGGGTCGAGAAGATCGCGCAACCCGTCGCCGAGCATGTTGAAGCCGAAGACGGTAAGCGCGATGGCAAGGCCGGGCAGGATCGCCAGCCAGGGCGCCAGCGCCAGATAGGTTTGTGCATCGGCGAGCATCCGGCCCCAGGTCGGCGCCGGCGGCGCCATTCCGAGCCCGAGGAAGCTGAGGCCCGCCTCGGTGAGGATCGCCAGCCCGAGCTGGATTGCGCCGTGCACGATGATCTGGCTCGCTATATTCGGCAGCACATGACGGAGAGAAATCGTCAGGCGCGTATTGCCGATCGCGCGCGCCGCCGTCACATAATCCCGGCTCCATGCCTGTAGCGAGGTGGCAAGCGTCACGCGTGCAAAGACCGGAATCATGAAGACCGCGATCGCGGTAATCGCGGTGAAACGGCCAGGCCCGAGAAAGGCGCCAAGCACCACGGCGGACAGGATCGGCGGCAACGCGAAGATGACGTCGCAGATGCGCATCAGCAGCGCTTCGAAAGGGCCGCGGATGGCCGCCGCCGAAATGCCGGCGATCGAGCCGATCGTTCCGCCGATCGCAACCGCGGTGATGGCGATCGACAGCGAATTCCAGCAGCCCGCCATCAGCATGGAAAGCACGTCGCGGCCGAACTGATCCGTGCCGAGCACGCCGAAGGCAAGAGGCGGCTGCAGTTTGTGAATGATTTGCATCCTCGCTGGCGGCAGCGGTGTCCAGACGAGCGACAGCAGCGCAACGGCCATCAGCAGACCGATGATCGCCGCTCCCGAGATCAGGTTCATTCGCCGGCTAAGTATAAAGGCTCGGCCGCGGCTGGCGACGGCAGGAACAGCAGGAGCCATGCTTCATGCCGCCTTTCTCATCCTGGGATCGATCGCCAGATAGGAGAGGTCGACGATGAAATTCATCACGATGACGAGGGCTGCGAAGAACAGCACGACATCCTGCATCACGATGATGTCGCGCTGGGAGAGCGCCTGAAGCGCGAGCCGCCCGAGACCGGGCAGGTTAAAGACGTTTTCCACCAGCACCGCGCCGGCGATGAGAAAGGTAAACTGCAGCCCGATCATGGTCAGGATCGGGATCAGCGCATTCGGCACGATATGCCGCCACAGTACGGCGCTGCGTGAAAGCCCTTTGGCCACCGCGGTGCGGGCAAAATCCTCGTGCATCGTGTCGAGCACCGCTGAACGCGCCACCCGCGTCAACACGCCGGCCTGCGGCATAGCCAGTGCGACGGCCGGCATCACCAGAGCCTGGAGCGCCGGTAGAACGCCGGCGCTCCAGCCCGGGAAGCCGCCCGCCGGCATCAGCCCGAGCATCGTCGAAAACAGGATGATCAGCAGCAGCGCCACCCAGAAGGCGGGCACGGCGATGCTGATCTGCGAAAACAGCGTTGCGATGATGTCGAAGATGCCGCCGCGGCGCGAGGCGGCCAGCACGCCGAGCGGCACGGCGATCATCACCGAAAGCACGACCGCCATCAGCGCCAGCGGCAGCGTCACCGCCAGTCGCTCGACGATCAGCCCCGCCACCGGAACGCCGTAGGTGTAGGATTGACCGAGATTGCCTGACACGACACCGGCAAGCCATTGCCCGTAACGCAGGATGAGCGGCTGGTCGAGGCCGAGATCATGGCGCAGCGCCGCCAGCGTCTCCGGGCTTGCAGAGGTGCCGAGCATGATCGAGGCGGGATCGCCGGGAAGCAGGTCCATGACGGCGAAGATCAGCAGTGAGACGATCAGAAGCGTAACGAGGAGACCGGTGAGACGGCGGGCGAGGAGCGCGATCATGCTGGCCACGCTGCCGGGGTGGCACGGCGGCTCCCCGCGCCATCCGCCAGCGAAATTAAACAATGTCGGCCCGGGCTGACTGGACTTAGTGAGGCAGGGGCAGGGCTGGGCGCTATATCGGCCAAAAGCATGTCGGATCTCCCCAAAGCCGGCGCAACCACCCACCTAACAAACCTACCGCCTCACTCTTTCCAGGAAACCCCAGACAACACGTTGGAAGGGATCGGTTCGTTTTCCCACAGCCCCCTCAACTTCTTGTCCCAGACGCCGAGCTTCGGCATGACGAAGAGGTAGAGCGCCGGCACGTCCTCGGCGAGGATCTTCTGTGCTTCGCCATAGATCGCACTCTGCGCGGCGGGATCGGCCGTCTCCTGGACCTTGTGCATCAGCGCGTTGAAGGCTGGGTTCTTGTAATTAAAATAATAGGGATCGCGCCCGTAGATGTCGATGTCGAGCGGCTCGGCATGGGCGACGATCGTCATGTCGAAGTTGCGGTCCTTCATGATGTCCTGGACCCATTTCGCTGGAAACTCGGTCGGCTCGATAGTCATCGTCACGCCAATTTCGGCAAACATCGCCTGCATCACCTCAGCGCTGCGCGGCGCATAAGCCATCTGCGGCGATTTGATCGTGAAGCTGAAGCCGTTGGGATAGCCGGCTTCGGCAAGCAGCGCCTTTGCCTTCTCGACGTCATAGGGGAGCACGCCTGTCATGTCCTGATAGCCCGGATCGTTCGGCGTGTAGTGGCTGCCGATCGGCGTGCCGAGGCCGGACCACGCGCCGTCGATCACCGTCTTGCGGTCGATTGCCATCATCAGCGCCTGGCGCACGCGCTTGTCGTCGAACGGCTTCTTGGCATTGTTCATACCGGCGACGACCTTGAGCTCGGTATTGCCGATGCTGGTGACCAGCCTCGCATCGCCGTCGAAGGAAGTCATCAGTTCGGGTGCGGCAAATTCCGGAAAGGCATCGAGATCGCCGGATTTCAGCGCAGCCGCCTGCGCCTGCGGATCGGCAATGAAGCGGAAAGTCACCTTGTCGAGCTTGGCGGCCGCATCCTTGTCCCAGTAATCAGCATTCTTTTCCAGTTCGACCTTGTCGCCCTTCGCCCAGCTGGCGAATTTGAAGGGGCCGGTGCCCACCGGCGTCGTCTTGTCGTCGGCCGCCGTCTTGGGCGCGACCATCACCGATGCCGGCCAGCCGAGCCAGTAGATCAGGCTGCCGGTCGGCGCCGAGAGATGCAGCACCAGGGTTTCGGCATCGGGCGTATCGATCGAGGCGATCGAGGCGAAGAAGCGCTTTTGCGGATTGACCGAATCCGCGCCGCGGGCGCGGTCGAGCGAGAACTTGGCGCTGGCGGCATCGAAGGCCTCGCCGTTATGGAATTTGACGCCGGCCTGCAGCTTGAACGTATAGGTGAGGCCATCGGCGGAGACCTTCCAGTTCTTTGCCAGCTGCGGCTGGATCTTGCCGGCCTGGTCGATCGTCACCAGGCCCTCGAACACGTTCTGCCAGGTCACCTGGCCGATGGCCACCGGTGCTGCGATCGTCGGATCGAGGCCGGTCGGCTCGACGCTCATGCCGAGAGCGAGGGTGGTCTTTGCCGCTTCCGCCGGCGTCATCGCCGTGATCACGAGGCCGGCCGAAACGACGGCACCGAGGGAAAGCCGTCGGACGAAACGCGCTGACGGCGCAAAGGAAAGCTCGATCATCATGTTCCCTTGTCTGGCCACGCTCAGTTGGCGGAGGCCCCTTTTGCGAAAAGAGTGGCACTATCCAGGTGCACACACAATGACGATTTTGTGTGCTCAGTGTAGCCGAAAAAGCTACACCGCAAATCGGCCGTCAAGGCAAGCCGGAAGCGTCAGACTTTTGCCTCGGCTCGGCGGTTCGTTTGCTCGCGCATGAACCTCTCGATGAAGTCGAGCAGCTTCGTCGCGGCGAAAGACAGCTGCCGGTCGGGCGCGACGCAGAGATCGACATGGGTGCGGATGCCGGTCTTGCCGGAAAGCGGAATGGCCAGAAGCTGGCCCGCTTCGATCTCACGACGGACGGCAAGTGCTGGCAACAGCGTGGCTGCGGCCCCGCTGAGCACCAGTTCCTTCAACATTTCGAGCGAGCTGGTGACAAAGACCGGATCGAGGCTCAACCCCTCCTTCTCGAACAGCGTGTCGAAGGCCTGGCGGAAGCCGAAGGATTGATCCGGCAGTGCCAACGCGTAGTCGGCGAGCGTCCTCAGCGGGATTTCGGCGTGCGCGGCCGCCGGATGCTGCGGCGTGGCGATGAGATCATAGGCGATCTCGGAGCGCAGCCGCACTTTGGTGCCGGACAGGACCGGCGCAAAAAGCGTCACCGCGATATCCGCCTCGGCGCTGTTGACGGCATCGATCGCCTGCCGCGCGCTGGTGATCATCACGCTAAAACGCAGCTGCGGATATTTCAGGCTGAATTCGGCCAGCGCCGGCGCCAGCAGATTGGCGACGGTGGCGCCGTTGGCATAGATGCTGACACGGCCACGCTGCAGGCCCTTCAGGTCTTCGATCAGCTGCTGCACGTGATCGAGTTCGCGCAGCGTCCGGCCAGCGCGGGCAGCAAGCAGCTCGCCGGCGGCCGTCAGCTTGACGCCGCGGGCGCTGCGTTCGACGAGCGGCGCACCGAAATGATGTTCGAGGTTCTCGATCTGCCGGCTGATCGCCGTCGGCGCGACGTTGAGGTTCTCGGCCGCCTGGCGCATAGAATTGGTCCTGACCAGCTCGTCGAAATACATCAGCGCCCGGATCTGCATTCACGTCTCTCCGCCATTCTGCCCGGGTTGCGACCCTATTCAATCAATGACCGTCAGGATAGCGGTCGCGCCAAGCCATTTGCCCGCCCTCGGCCGGCAGCGCGGTGGCGGCGTAGACGCCACGTGCGATCGCCCGTGCCATGACGATAGTGGCAAGGTGGCAAAGTTCCATCAGGCTCGCCATGTCGTCTCTGCGATGCCTGGCGGTCGAGGCGGCAAAGACGGTGTCGCCGTCGAGCGGCAGGTGTGCCGGCAGCAGCGCCCGAGCAAGCCCGTCATGGCCGGCCAGCGACAGCCGGTGCGCCTCCGCCTTGGTCAGCTGCGCGTCGGTCACCACCGCGCCGATCGTCGTCGCCGGCCCGTTCATGCCCTTGAGCCGCATCCTGTGATCGGCCGCATCTGGCATGCCGAGCCCGCCGAATTCTGCGTCTTTTTCGAAGGGTGCCGCCCAGAAATGCGGCCCGTCGCCGATCGTCGCCGAGCCGAGCGCATTGACGGCGACAACAGCCGCGACGCGGTGGCCGGCGCTGCTGACGGCGCTGGCCGAGCCGAGCCCGCCCTTGAACGTGGCCGTCGTCGCACCCGTGCCGGCGCCTGTAGTGCCGAGCGCAAAGGCGCCCTTGGCGGCCGCCTTCAAGGCGGCGTAACCCATATCGCGATAGGGCGAGTGCAGCCCCCAATCCTTGTCGCCGCCGTTCAAGAGGTCCATCAGGATCGCCTGCGGCACGATCGGTATACGCACCGGCCCGACTGCAAAGCCGCGGCCGAGTTCGCGCAATCCCGCCTGCACGCCGCCGGCGGCATCCAGCCCGAAAGCCGATCCGCCGGAGAGCACGAAGGCATCCACGGCGTTGACGGTCATCGACGGATCGAGCAGGCCGGTGTCGCGTCCGCCCGGCGCGCCGCCGAGCACCGTGCCGGAGGCGACCGCCGGCGCGTCGAAGACGATAACCGTGACGCCGGAACCGAGCGCAAGGTCGGTCGCATGGCCGATGGAAACGCCATCGATGTCGGTGATGAGGTTGAGAAGATCGGGCAACGGCGGATCCTTATGCGGAAAGGCCGCCGATAGGACTGCAATTACCCTCAAAAAACAAGACCGGCCCCGAATGGCGGGACCGGTCGAACATCGGGAAAAGCCGTGAATGCGAGTGCCGGCCTCATGCCCTCAGGCATGAAGCGGCTTCGGATGACGGCGGGTCATCAGATCGTGGATGGCCAGCCGCACCTCGTCCGGCGAGCCGAAACGCTGCTCGTCGAGGTCGTGGACATGAAATTTCACGGCGATGAACTTCAGCCGGTCTTCATCGGGAATGACGATCCCGACAGGAACGCCTGCATATTCGATAACTTGCTTCTTCATAGATAGAACTCCTGCCACGCGACATGCGCAGCCATGGCGAATTGACTTGTCTGGTACCGTTGAAAGGAGGACGAACGTCACATTCGACAGTTCGGGCGGGAGAGGGCGCCCGGACGGTCATTGCCAAGCACAAATCGCCCAAGGAGATCGGCGAGAATATCGATATCTATCATGCTCGTTCCTTGCGTTGGCGTTGCACTTGAGAGGTCCCGGAAGAGCCCGGGGCCGGCGATGGCTGTCTTTGATAATCTACCAACTTGATAGAGATTACCCTACAGCCTGTCAGAAACATATTCCGAAACGTGTCAAAAAATCGACGATCCGAAAAATTTCATTCCATCCAAGTGGAAACTTACGGAAAGAAACATATCAGCTCTTCGTAAAATTCGCATGACAGAATCAGCGTTCTATCGATCGCCGCAGCAGACATAGGAAGCCCGGCTGAATCAGGCAATGGCCCGTTTCGTTAAAAATCGAAATGCCTCGAAATGACCGATTTGGTTAATCCGGAGAGAGCCTTTCTCACCAGCCTTCGTCGAGCACCTTCTCCAGCATGTCCGCGAAGAAATCCGCGCTTTCGATGCTGAGGCAGAGCGGCGGTTTGATCTTCAGCACGTTTTGGTGATCGCCGGTCGGCTGCATGATGACGCCGAGGGTCAGCAGCCGGTCGCAGATTGCCGCCGTCTCTTCGGTGGCCGGCTCCAGCGTCGTTCTGTCGCGGACGAATTCGAGGCCGAGATAGAGCCCCATGCCATGCACGGCGCCGGCAATCGGATGGCGGTCGATCAGTGCGGCAAGCCGCGCCTTCAGATGATCGCCGACCGTCCGGGCATTTTCCTGCAGCATCTCCTCGGCCATGATGTCGAGCACCGCCATGCCGGCGATGCAGCTGACCGGGCTGCCACCGGTAGAGGAAAAGAACGTGCCCTCCTTCTCCAGCGATTGCGCGATCTCCCGTGTGGTGATGACGGCGCCGAGCGGATGGCCGTTGCCCATGCCCTTGGCCACGGTGATGATGTCAGGCACGACCCCTTGCTGCTCGAAGCCCCAGAAATAATGTCCGAGCCTGGAATAACCGACCTGCACCTCATCGGCGATGCAAAGGCCACCGCGAGCGCGCACCTGCGCATAGACTTGGCTGAGATAACCGTCCGGCAGCGGAATGCCGCCGGCATTGCCGTAGACCGATTCGCAGATGAAGCCGGCAAGGCCCTTGCCGCCGGCGTCGATCGCCTCCAGCACGGGCGTTATGGCGCCGACATAGCTGGTCGCCGTATCGGGACCGCGGAATGCGCCGCGATAGGTATTCGGCGACACGACGGCATGCACCCAGTCCGGACGGGTGGTCAGTGCCTGCGGATTGTCGGCGATCGAGGTGGAGACGGCGTCACTTGCCGCCGACCAGCCGTGATAGGCTTCGAGCAGGCAGAGCATGTTGCGCGCGCCGCTATGAGCCTGCGCCAGCCGGATCGCCAGATCATTCGCCTCCGAGCCGCTGTTGACGAGGAAGACCGCGTCGAGCCCATCCGGTGAAAGCGCGGCGAGCCGTTCGGAAAATTCCGCGATCGCCGCATAGTGGAAGCGTGAATTGGTGTTGAGCCGCAGCCATTGGGCGTTGATCGCCGCCGCAAGCTTGGGATGGCCATGGCCGAGAATGGAGACGTTGTTGACCATGTCGAGATAGGTGCGGCCCTCGACATCGAATACATGCTCCTTCCAGCCGCGCTCGATCTGCGGCGGCACCGCGTAATAATTCTTCTGCGCCCCTGCCAGATGCGCCTGCCGCCTGGCAAGCAGCTCGGCGGTTTCCGGTCGCGGCGCATCCGCTTGCCGGTCGAGGAGCAGCGACGGAGAAGGGCAGAGCACCGACCAGGCCGCTGCCTCGCGCGGTGTGGCAAAGAGCGGCGGCTCGAACCCCGCGACGCTGCAAAGCTGGACGCGCAGCCCGCCGAGCGACGAAACCTCGCCGACGACCGTGCCGAGCGGGTCGCCGCCGGCAACCTCGGCTTCATTCTCGACCGAGAGGTCGAGCCCGTCGAGGTGCAGGGTCATGCTGTCGCTGGTCAGCGTCAGATGTTGGTCCTTCCAGCCGATGCGGCCGGCAAACGGCGCAGCAACGGCGCTGCCTGCGGCAAGGCATATATCGATATGCAGGGCGCAGGTCGCCTGTCCCCTGGCGGTTCCCGCCCGGGAAAGCCGATATTCGCCGTAGCGCGTCGCGGCCGTGCCGTTTTCGGTCGCAGCGCGGGCAAGCAGCCGCCAGTCCATGTCGGCATTCAGCCAGTTGCCGGCGGAAAAATGCGGGCTCCGTACACCAAGATCGACATAGGCGATCCCGGCGGGCTCGATGTCAGGCAGCAGCGGCAGCCATCCCGAAGTTTCCGGGGCGGCGACATCGGCGCCGGCGGCCTTGAGGATCGCCGCTTCCATAAGCTCGAAGGGCACGGACATCGCTGTATCGAAGATCGCCCGCTCGCGGTCCAGATTGCCGCGTGCATAATCATTCTCGGGATCGATCGAAATCTGCTGCTCGCCGCTGGCGACAAGAATGACCGCGCGCGCGACGATCAATGGCCAGAGCGCCTTCAGCTCCTCCTCGGTCAGCGGATAGATCGCCTGATAAGCGGTGATGGCGGGCAGGATATGAAAAGGGTCGCCCTCGGCATGATGCAGCAGCGAGGCGCAGGTGACGGCGAGGTCGCCGACCAGCCAGCCGCGGATGATGTCGCCGAAATCGATCACCCCGTCGGGGATTATATGGCCATGGGCATTGCGGTGACCGACGACATTGTCGCCGGTAACGTCGTGATGCACGGCCTGCAGCCGAAGCGACGGCGCCAAGGGCTGGATGCGGCGGACCGCCATCACCATGGTCTTGGCAATCCGGTCGCGCGCGGCGCTGTCGGTGATGACGGAAAGCAGTTGCACCGCGACCGGCCCGGCGCGCCTGAGATCCCATTGCAGGCTGCGGTCGAGGCCGGGGTGGTTGAAGTCGGCAAGCGCCAGCGCCAGCCGCGCGCAGAGCGCGCCGAGCGCCGCGACGGAAGCCGGCGCCAGATAGGTCAGTTCCGTCAGCCCCTGGCCTTCCAGATATTCGAGCAGCCGGACTTGGCAGCCTTGTCCGCGCACGGTCAGGACGAGGATCTCCCGTCCGTCATTCGTGGCGATCACATTGGGAACGCGTGGCGCATCTTGCCTGCTCTTGAGATGATGGATCGCCGCATTCTGCGCCTGGAGTTCGCGGGTCTCGTAAACGGCATGGCAGATCTTCAGGACGTAGCGACCGCGATGGCTATCGACGCGGAAGTTCCGATCCTGCTGGCTGCCGAGTTCGGCAACGGCGCCGGACAGACTGTAATGGGCAAGCAGGATCTCTTCCGCGTCGGCAACGGTCACGTCGGGACGCGGCAGCGCCATGCGATCAACAAGCGCCTCGTCGGTCATGACACCCCTCCCGCAGCATGATTCGATTACCTATTGAAGGCGATAATCAAATACTTGCTGCTGGCAGGCAACGGGAGATTGTCGTTTGCCAGCAAAAGAGAGTGGGTCTCGCCCGCGATCAACCCATGCGTTCGGAGGCGTAGCTGCCGGGGCTTGCCGGGAAGACCACGGTGCGGTTGCCGTTGATGAAGGTGCGGTGATGGATATGGGCGTGGATGGCGCGGGCCAGCACCTGGCT
>NZ_JABDWD010000021.1:0-121474 GCF_019685115.1 Rhizobium sp. NZLR11
CTGCCGTCGATGCCGGTTATGCGCCGAACGACTGGCAGGTCGGCCAGACCGGCAAGGTGGTGGCGCCTGATCTTTACATTGCCGCCGGCATCTCCGGCGCCATCCAGCATCTGGCCGGCATGAAGGATAGTAAGGTCATCGTCGCCATCAACAAGGACGAGGAGGCGCCGATCTTCCAGGTTGCCGACTATGGCTTGGTCGCCGACCTGTTCGAGGCCCTGCCGGAATTGGAAAAGGCGCTCTGAGCGCATGCCGCGCAAAACTGTGCAGCGGTTTTGCGGATAACGACATGCGTAAAGCGAAGACCTAAAGCGCGAGAAGCGAATCGAAAGATTCGCAACGCGCTTTAAACGCGTCAAATGCTTTTCTTTCGCACTTGCGAATGACTGGAAAATTATCTTTTATCGGGCTACTACTGCTGCCGGGCGATCCTTCGTCCGGCAGTATTGCTAAAAAATGCGGCAGCGCGGGGGCGAATGCCGTGCGGGGGTTTGGAGATGAATGCGGTGTTGAAGAATATTGGTATTATCGGTGCCGGCCAGATGGGCTGCGGCATCGCGCATGTTTCGGCCGCCGCAGGTTACAGGGTTCACATTTACGATCTCTCCCAGGATCGCATCGAATCCGGCCTTGCCACCGTCAACGGCAACCTTGCCCGCCTGGTGACGAACGGCAAGATGACCGAAGAGGAACGCAAGTCGACTTTGTCGCTCATCACAGGCTCGTCCGATGTCAATGATCTCGCCCCGTCCGATCTCGTCATCGAGGCCGCCACCGAGGATGAAACGGTCAAGCGCAAGATCTATGCGCAGGTTTGTCCGGTCCTGAAGCCCGAGGCGCTGCTTGCCACCAACACCTCTTCCCTTTCCATCACCCGGCTAGCTGCCGCCACTGACCGCCCCGAACGCTTCATGGGCATACATTTCATGAACCCGGTGCCGGTGATGAAGCTGGTCGAACTGGTGCGCGGCATCGCGACCGATGAAAAGACCTTCTCGGCCGCCAGGGAATTCGTCGGCACGCTGGAAAAGACCATCACCGTGGCCGAGGATTTCCCGGCCTTCATCGTCAACCGCATCCTGCTGCCGATGATCAACGAGGCGATCTATACGCTCTATGAAGGCGTCGGCACGGTCGATGCCATCGATACGGCGATGAAGCTCGGCGCCAACCATCCGATGGGGCCGCTGCAGCTTGCCGATTTCATCGGCCTCGACACCTGCCTTTCGATCATGCAGGTGCTGCACGACGGCCTGGCGGACTCGAAATACCGTCCCTGCCCGCTGCTGGTGAAATATGTCGAGGCGGGCTGGCTCGGACGCAAGTCCGGACGCGGCTTCTATGACTATCGGGGTGAAGTGCCGGTCCCGACGCGCTAGAGCTTGAAGCCGAAAAGTGTGAGCGGTTTACTTATGACATCATGCTCTAGCTCTTTAATGTAGAACGATGATTTTAGGCCGACCGGGCCTAAAATCATCCTGTTCTAAGCGGGTGTCGCCCGAAAGGGCGAATGGACGGCCCGCCCGCGAAATGCTTTCTTGCCGTGAACGGGAGGGAACGCCATGTCGACTGAAACACCAATGTTCCTGCTGCAATGCTGCGTGCTCATCGGGCTTGCGGGTGTCTTCCTCATTAAAGGAGACGGAGACTCCTGACGGGCTCCTTAATGCATGCCGCCCGGAAGTGTAAGCGATTCGCAACGACATGCATCAAAACAAAGAGCTAAAGCGCGCCGCATGAATCAAATTTGATGCGACGCGCTTTAGGATCCGATCGCGCCCTTGATCAGCGTCTTGGCATCTTCGCTGTCCCAGGCAGCCGGGCCGTTCATCGCTGAAATCAGGCAGCCCTTGTCGTCGAGCAGCAGCGTCACCGGCAGGCCGAAAGCGAGACCTTCCTTCTTTAAGCTATTGAAGACGCCGATCGTATTGTCGCGGTAAAGCTGCAGCGCATCGACGCCGATCTCGCTCAGGAAGGCCTTCGGCTTCTCGTCGTCACCGGTATCGATATTGACCGGTACGACCTGGAACTTGTCGCTCCCCATACCCTTTTCCAGCGCGTTCAGCGCCGGCATCTCCTCGCGGCAGGGCACGCACCACGTGGCCCACAGATTGAGAAGCACAGTCTTGCCAGTAAAATGATCGAGCGTCATCGCCTTGCCGTCAGGGCCGTTGAATGTAACCGCAGTCAGCTTGCGCGGTTCGTTGGCGGCGACCATGGCGGCGACCTGCCCCTTCATCAGCGGCGTCAGATTGGCAGCGCGTTCCCTAGCCAGCGCGCATTCGGCCGAAGCGGTATTGCCGATGCCATTGCCAATCCCCGTCTCCTTCACGTATACCGCTGCCGCACCGGCAACAACGCCTGCAACGGCGGCGATTGCGATCAATTTTACGGACGGCAGGCCGAAGGGTTTTCTCGTCGTCATTTCATTCTCCAGGACGGGCATCTTCCATGGCCGAGAGCAAAACCGAAACCAAATCCTCCAACCAGATGTGGGGCGGGCGCTTCGCTTCCGGCCCGGACGCGATCATGGAGGAGATAAATGCCTCGATCGGTTTCGACAAGAAGCTATTCGCGCAGGATATCCGCGGCTCGATCGCCCACGCGACCATGCTCGCCCATCAGGGGATCATTTCCGCTGACGATAAGGACAAGATCGTTCACGGGCTAAACACGATCCTGTCAGAAATCGAAAGCGGCAATTTCGAATTCTCGCGACAGCTCGAAGACATTCATATGAATGTCGAAGCGCGCCTGGCGACGCTGATCGGACCGGCAGCCGGCCGGCTGCACACCGCCCGCTCGCGCAACGATCAGGTAGCGCTCGACTTCCGCCTCTGGGTGAAGGAAGAGCTTGAGAAAACTGAACGGATGCTGACCGGCCTGATCGCCGCCTTCCTCGACCGCGCCGAGGAACATGCCGAAAGCGTCATGCCGGGCTTCACCCATCTGCAGACCGCCCAGCCCGTGACCTTCGGCCATCACTGCATGGCCTATGTCGAAATGTTCGGCCGTGACCGCTCGCGCGTGCGCCACGCCATCGAGCACCTGGACGAAAGCCCGATCGGCGCGGCAGCCCTTGCCGGCACCGGTTATCCGATCGACCGCCATATGACTGCCAAGGCGCTCGGTTTCCGCGAGCCGACCCGCAACTCCATCGATACGGTCTCCGACCGCGACTTCGCCATCGAGTTCCTGTCGATCGCCGCAATTGCTGGTATGCACCTTTCGCGTCTGGCGGAAGAGATCGTCATCTGGTCGACCCCGCAATTCGGTTTCGTCCGTCTCTCCGACGCCTTCTCGACCGGCTCCTCGATCATGCCGCAGAAGAAGAATCCGGATGCCGCCGAACTGGTGCGCGCCAAGACCGGCCGCATCAACGGCTCGCTGGTGGCCCTTCTGACGATCATGAAGGGCCTGCCTCTCGCCTATTCCAAAGACATGCAGGAAGACAAGGAACAGGTGTTCGACGCGGCCGAGAGCCTGGAACTGGCGATTGCCGCCATGACCGGTATGGTGCGCGACATGACCGTCAACACCGCGCGCATGAAGGCGGCGGCCGGTTCCGGCTACTCGACGGCGACCGATCTTGCCGACTGGCTGGTGCGCGAAGCGGGCCTCCCCTTCCGTGATGCCCATCACGTCACCGGCCGCGCCGTCGCACTTGCCGAAAGCAAGAGCTGCGACCTTGCCGAACTTCCGCTCTCCGACCTGCAGGCGATCCATCCCGACATCACCGACAAGGTCTACGACGTGCTGACCGTCGAGGCCTCGGTCGCCAGCCGCAAGAGCTTCGGCGGCACGGCGCCGTCCGAGGTACGCAGGCAGATCGCCTTCTGGCGCGCCCGTAACTGAAATGTCAGGCGGCGAAAGCCGCCGCGATCTTGTCGTCTACGCGGGAAGACCGTCCAACAATCAGGGTGCACAAGGCGGATAAACTTCGCTATGAAGATCTCCATCATCCGCCATGAATGATGCCATCAAATGCCGCCGAAGAGGATATCCATGCAGAAGAGCTTGCCGCACCTCATCCGCCTGACGGCGGTTCTCGCCGTCATCGGCCTTGCCGTTGCCGGATGCGGGCGCAAGGGCGACCTCGATCCGCCGAGTGCTGCGGCAACCAAGGAAGGTGACGTTTCCAAGCCGACGAAAAGGCCGGGAACCGTCGACAAGCCCTTCCTTCTCGATCCCCTTCTTTAAGGCACAAGCCCGTGAACCATTTCGAGTACCGCGACGGCGTCCTATATGCCGAGAACGTCCCCGTTCCCGAGATCGCCAAGGCGGTCGGCACACCCTTTTATGTCTATTCAACCGCAACGCTGGAGCGCCATTACCGCGTCTTTTCGGAAGCCTTCGCGGACATGGACTCGATGGTTTGTTATGCGATGAAGGCGAACTCGAACCAGGCGGTGCTGAAGACACTCGGCCGCCTCGGCGCCGGTATCGACGTCGTCTCCGAGGGCGAGCTGCGCCGCGCGCTCGCTGCCGACATTCCCGCCAGCCGCATCATGTTTTCGGGTGTCGGCAAGACGCCGCAGGAGATGGATTTCGCTCTCGAGGCAGGCATCTACTGTTTCAACGTCGAATCCGAGCCCGAGCTCGAAATCCTCAATCAGCGCGCCATCAAGGCAGGGACGAAAGCGCCGGTCTCCTTCCGCATCAACCCTGACGTCGATGCAAAAACCCATTCCAAGATCTCGACCGGCAAGAAGGAAAACAAATTCGGCATCTCCTGGGAGCGTGCCCGCGCCATCTATGCCCATGCCGCCAAGCTGCCGGGCATCGAGGTCACCGGCATCGACATGCACATCGGCAGCCAGATCACCGAATTGCAGCCCTTCGACGACGCCTTCAGGCTGTTGCACGATCTTGTCGCGACGCTGCGCGCCGACGGCCACACCATCGATCACGTCGATATCGGCGGCGGTCTCGGCATCCCCTATAAGGACGACAACAATCCGCCGCCGCTGCCGGATGCCTATGCGGCCATAGTCAAGAACCAGTTGCGCGGCCTCAACTGCAAGATCATCACCGAACCCGGCCGCCTGATCGTCGGCAATGCCGGTATCCTGGTGACCGAGGTTCTCTATGTGAAGGATGGCGGCGAAAAGACCTTCGTCATCGTCGATGGCGCGATGAACGATCTCATCCGCCCGACGCTCTACGAGGCCTATCACGAGATCCGCCCGGTGACGATTTCGGCGGCGAACGCCCCGCGCATCCGCGCCGACGTCGTTGGCCCCGTCTGCGAGACCGGCGATTATTTGGCACTCGACCGCGAGATGGCGATGCCGAAGCCCGGCGACTTGATGGCCGTCAGCACTGCCGGCGCTTACGGCGCGGTCCAGGCCGGCACTTATAATAGCCGGCTGCTGGTGCCCGAAGTTCTGGTCAGAGGCAGCGATTTCCATACGATTCGCCCGCGCAGAACCTATGCCGAACTGATCAGCCTCGACTCCGTTCCGGCCTGGCTCGATTAAAGCATGATGCCGAAAAGTGTGTACGGTTTTCTCATGACATCGTGCTCTAACTATTTAATTTAGAACAGGATTCAGATTTTAGGCCGAGTGGGCCTATCATCACCCTGTTCTAAAGCGTGTCGCGCAAGAGTGTGCAGCGCACGACTGCGTAAAACAAAGACCTAAAGCGTGGGGAGCAATCTGAAAGATCGCGACGCGCTTTAACCAGCCATCACTTTTTGGCGAATTAACGTGAAAAGCCGGTATGGCCGGTCGCTCGCCCTCGCCTTCGCCACAAAGAGTGTTATCCTTGTCAGCCATGAGCGTATTGCCCTGCAATCGCCGGAAGCGCCCTCTGTTTCAGAACGCCAGATCGCGGAGACCGGACCGATGACAAGCCCCTCAAGGCAGAGGAAAGGTGCATTTGCGCTCCGCCCCTCGCTTGCCCGGCTGGTGACGACAAAACGCCTGCTGGCGCGTGTTGTGCTGTTTTTCGAGCAGTTGCTGCCACCTTTGATGCCGGTTCTGGCAGTGATCGCCTTCTATCTCTCCGTCTCCTGGTTCGGCATCTTTCGCAGCGTGCCTGACTGGCTGCGCATCCTGCTGCTGATTGCCTTTGCCGCTGCTTTTGTCGTCTCGCTCCTGCCCTTCCGCACTTTGCGCTGGCCGAAGGTCGCCGAAGCCGACCGCATGCTGGAAGAGCGCAACGGCCTGCCGCACCAGCCGGTCACCGTCCAGGAAGACGAGCCGGCCTTCGATACGCCCTTCGCCCGGGCGCTCTGGCGCGAGCACCAGACGCGCATGGCCGAAAAGATCGCGGCACTCGATGCCGGACTGCCGCGGCCTGATATCGCCGTGCATGACCGTTTCGCGCTGCGCGCCGTGCCGGCGCTGCTGCTGGTCACCGCCTTTGCCTATTCACTGTCGATCAACGGCGGTTCGATCGGTGACGCGTTGCAGGCAGCACCCGAGCACGTCACCGTCGATCCGGCCGTGCGCATCGACGCCTGGGTGACGCCGCCCTCCTACACCGGCCGCGCCCCGGTCTATCTGACCGCTGACGGCAGCGAGCAGGGGTCGATCGGCATTCCGCAGTTTTCCGGCCTCACCGTGCGCGTCAGCGGCGGCAAGACAGCCGAAAAGGTCGTATTCCGCAAGGCAAACGGCGAGGCGCAGGATATCGCCGTGCAGGCGGATACCAAGCCGCAGCAGGCGGCGGCATCCGGCAGTCAACAGCCGAATACGGTCCCAACCGGCCAGGTCCCGGCCAACCAGGCTCCCGTCGCCCAGACCCATGTGATGAAGCTCGAGGAGAATGGCGCCCTCGAAGTCAACGGTCGCCGCTGGAGCTTCGAGGTTCTCCCCGACAAGGCGCCGGAAATTGCTTTCGACGGTATGCCGAAACCCAGCGTCAACGGCGCGCTTGAAATCGGCTTTACCGTCAAGGACGACTACGGCGTCCAGGAGGCGCATGCGGAGATCGTTCCCGTCGAAACCGATCCGACGGCGACGCCGCTCTATCCCTTGCCGGAATACCGGCTGGATATTCCCCGCCGTAACGCCCGTGACGCCAAGGGCGTGACCAGCCGCAACCTGACCGAACATCCGCTTGCCGGAAAGCGCGTGCGCGTGACGCTCGTCGCCAAGGATGGCGCCGGCCAGACCGGCCGCAGCCCGCCGTATGAGATGACCTTGCCGTCGCGGCCCTTCAACGAGCCGCTTGCCGCCGCCGTCGCCGAAGAACGGCAGGTTTTCGCGCTCGACACCCGCAAGATGCCGCAGGCGATCGCACTGAACGAGGCGCTGACCATCCGTCCCGAGGAGACCATCCCCAAGCTCACCAACTATCTCCTGCTGGAATCCGCTTTGACGCGCATGAAGCTCGCAAAGGGTGAGGATGCACTCAAGGATACGGCCCAATATCTCTGGGAGATTGCACTCGGCATGGAGGACGGCGATCTTTCGCTTGCCGAGCGCAAGCTGCGCGAAGCCCAGCAGAAGCTTGCCGACGCATTGGACCGCAACGCCCCCGACGCCGAGATCAAGAAGCTGATGGATGAGCTGCGCAAGGCGATGCAGGACTATATGACCGAGCTTGCCCAACGCATGCAGAACGCGCCGATGCAGCCGAACCAGAATGCGCAGAACATCCTGCGCCAGCAGGATCTGGAACGGATGATGGACCAGATCGAGAATCTCGCCCGCTCCGGCAATCGTGACGCCGCCCAGCAGATGCTGTCGGAATTGCAGCGGATGATGAACAATCTGCAGGCCGGCCGCCCGCAGCGCGGCCAACAGAGCCAGGAAAACAGCGAGGCCCGAAAGCAGATCGACAAGCTCGGCGAGATTCTGCGCGACCAGCAGAAGTTGATGGATCAGACCTTCCGCCTCGATCAGCAGCTCAGGGACCGCATGCAACGCGGCGAACCCGATATGGGTGAAAACGATCCGCTGCTCGACGAGATGAACCCCGGAGAAAACGGCGAACCGCAGGATCAGCAGCAGGGCCAGCAAGGCAAAGACGGCCAGCAGCCCTCCGACCAGATGACCGCCGAGCAGTTGCGCGAGGCATTGAAGCAGCTGCGCGCTCAGCAGGATGCGCTCGGCAGGCAGCTCGGCGAATTGCAGAAGGGCCTCGGCGAGATGGGCATGAAGCCTGGCCCGGGCTTCGGACAGGCGCAACGCGAGATGGAAGGCGCCGGTCGCGAACTCGGCCAGGGGCATGGCCAGCCGGCCATCGAAGGCCAGGGCCGCGCGCTCGAAGCACTTCGCCAGGGCGCCCGCGACATGATGAACCAGATGATGCAGGCGCAACAGGGCCAGCAAGGGCAGGGTCCGAACGGCCAGATGAGCCAGGGCGGCGACCAAAATGGCCGCGACCCGCTCGGCCGGCCACGCCCCCCGGGACCGGATTTCGGCGACAACAGCGTGAAGGTTCCCGACGAGATCGACGTTCAGCGCGCCCGAGAAATCCTCGACGCGATCCGCGAGAAGCTCGGCAACAATCCGCCGCAGGAAATGGAACGGCGGTATCTCGAACGGTTGCTGGACATCCAGTAAGCTGACGCCACCGTGACATGACACGCGCACCGGCGCAGGGATTTTAGGCCGGATCGGCATAAAATTTGAATCCGGATCTCATCAAGAAAACGAGCGGAATACCGTCCAAAAACCGTACTCAGTTTTCACCGTCATGCTCTGATACATGTCATCACGACGTGTGCAGCTGTTCCGGGATGACGACATGCATGAAAATAGAGAGCTTTAAGCGACCAGCGCTCGGGCGACCGCTTTGCGGATATCGGGAAGCGCGAATGGTTTGGCGACGACGTCGATAATCTTTTCGGCAAGATCGTCGGCCCGTTCGCGCTGCTCGGCATAGCCGGTCATCAGCAGGATCTTCAGGCCGGGAAAGGCGTCTTTTGCCTGATGGGCGAGTTCGATGCCGTCCATCACGGGCATGCGGATATCTGAAAGCAGCAGATCGTAGACCCCTTCCCTGAGCTTCTCCAGGCCCTCGGCCCCGTCGGCCGCCTCATCGGTCTCGTGGCCATCAAGCCGCAGGGCTCGGGCTACGAAGGACCGCAGGGAGTCCTCGTCTTCCGTGATCAGAATTCTTGCCATATGTGCATTGCTCCGTGGTCAGCCCCGCGACGGAAATCACCAGGATTTCCTTTTCGATCGGTAAAGATCAGGAAGCGATGGACGAGATGGTTAACAACCCGTCTCGGGCGGCAAGGCAGCGGCGGACGTCTTTCGAACCACTTTGAAGTCGCTCAGGCGTCCCCGGTAACCACGCCGACGAAGGGCAGTTCGCGAAAGGCATAGGCGACATCCATGCCGTAACCGACGACAAAATAGTCAGGGCATTCGAAGCCGACATAATCGGCCTCCAGCTTTTCCTTGCGCTTGACGCGCTTATCGAGCAGCACGGCGATCGTGACGTTGCGCGCGCCGCGCTCGAACAGCAATTCCTTGGCAAACAGCAGCGTCCGGCCGGATTCGAGGATATCGTCGATCAACAGGACGTCGCGGCCATGGACGTCGCTGTCGATATCCTTGACGATGCGCACGCCCTGCGAAACCGTGCCGATGCCATAACTCGACAGCGTGATGAACTCGACCTCCGGTGCAAGCCCGCTATCGTGCAGGGCGCGGATCAGGTCGGCGGCGAAGATGAACGAACCCTTGAGCACGGCGATGACAAGCAGGTCCTGGGTCGGGCCATTGGCGATCTCCCGGGCCATCGAATGATTGCGCTCGGCGATCTGCTCGGCAGTAAAGAGCGGCTCGATATTTTTTCCGCGCACGACAGGCATAAGGGCTTGCTCCATGAAAAGAAGGGTAAGCCGTTAGCACATATGCGAGCGTGAAACAGCCTCACCCGCCATGAAATTAACCAGATTGGCGCGCGTTGCGGCGGGAAAATCACCCAATCCACGTTCGAGCGCTCTCTATGGCAGGAACGACAGCCGGACCTCCGGCAGTTTTCCGCCGGCATGCTGGACACGGGCCGAGAAACCCCGGCTCTGGCCGCCATAAATGACATCGGCCGGCGGATTGATGATGATGCTTGCGGTCAGTCGCTCGTCGGTCACGAGATCGGCACGGATCGGACGCACCGTCTGCGTCGTGCCGCTGTCATTTTCGAGGATGCCGTTGATGACCAGCACGCGCATGCCGTTCGCGTCGCGCGGCGCCACCGTCACATGGGTGAAATGCAGCGGCGCTCCGGAATAGGCCCGCTCGGCGGCAAGGCCGGAAAAGCCGCCCGCAAGCCCGAAGACCAGCACGGCGAGCGCCAGCACCAGCCCTGCGAAGCTCCGCATCGACGCGCGCTGCAGGAAGGCTTCCACGTCCCGCAGAACAGTTGCAGTCACTGGCGTCAGCGGCGGCTGTGCTGCGTGTGCGCCAGCAGCGCGCTTGCGGTTGTCGTTATAGGTTCTTGCGGTAAATTCCTTCGGTCGGACTTTGCCGAGCGTCACGAATTCGGCGTCGGAAATATCGGCAGGACGCGCCGCACGGTACTGGCGGGCGGCGGGTTCCGGCGGCAGGAAATCATAGGCCTGGCCCGGTGTCCGGCGACTGAAGGAGGATGCTTCCATGGTGGCTGCCTCGCAGATGTCCACATGGTTTCGCTGCCAGGGGAAATCTTGGCATTGAAACGAATCCCGCTCAGTCGTAAATTTTAATGGTTAATGCTTCGCAAAGATCGCCATCAAACGGGCGTCTTTCCGGCAAAATTTACCGGCTGTTAACGGTGTTGGTTAACAAGTCACGCGGTGAAACCCACAACAGACTGAGCTGCACGTTGATCCATTTCGAGAATGTCGGTTTGCGCTATGGCATGGGCCCGGAAATCCTCCGGGACCTGACCTTCGACATTCCGAAGAAATCCTTTCAGTTCCTGACAGGCCCATCGGGCGCAGGCAAGACGTCGCTGCTGCGGCTGCTGTTCATGTCGCTGCAGCCGACGCGCGGCCTGATCCGCATGTTCGGGCGCGACATTTCCGAAATCCCCCGCCCGGAACTGCCGTTGCTGCGCCGCCGCGTCGGCATCGTCTTCCAGGATTTCCGCCTCCTCGATCATCTGACAACCTATGAGAATGTCGCTTTGCCCTTACGCGTGCGCGGTAAGGATGAGAGCTCCTACAAGACCGACGTCCTGGAACTGTTGAAATGGGTCGGCCTCGGCGAACGCATCAACGTGCTGCCGCCCGTGCTCTCGGGCGGCGAGAAGCAGCGCGCCGCGATCGCCAGGGCGCTGATGGACCGGCCGGAGGTGCTGCTTGCCGACGAACCCACCGGCAATGTCGACCCGCCGATGGCCAAGCGCTTGCTCAATCTTTTCCTCGAGCTGAACCGCCTCGGCACCGCAGTTGTGATCGCCACGCATGACCTGGCGCTGATGGAACAGGTGGAAGCTCGCCGCATGATCCTCTCGGGGGGGCATCTCGATATCTATGACTGAGCTCCCATCCAGAAACCCGGACAAGGCGCCTGGTAAGGCTGAGCAGAAACGACCGGAAATGCGCGTGCGTCCGACCGCGCCGATCCTGCCGCCATCCAACATCCAGGGCAGCGCGTTGATGGTGGTCATCGCAATCATGGCCTTTCTCGCCTGCCTGACGCTCGGCGGCGTCAGCATGGTGCGCTCGACGGCAGCAAGCTGGGAGAGCCAGATCTCCCGAGAGATCACCATCCAGATCAAGCCGGACGACAATCTCGACATGGAAAAGGCGCTGACCCAGGCACGCGACCTGGCGCTGACCTTCGTCGGCACCAAGAGCGGCCAGATCGTCGACGAGGCGGCGACCGCCCGCCTGCTCGAACCCTGGCTCGGCCCCGGTCTCGATCTCAAGGATCTGCCCGTTCCCCGCCTCGTCATCATCACCATCGACGAGAGCAATCCACCGGATTTCGATTCGATGCGGGCGTTGCTGAAAGACAGCATCCCGCAGGCAAGCCTCGACGATCACCGCACCTGGGTCGACCGGCTGGTGTCCATGGCGCACACGACCGTCATGATCGGCACAGGCATCCTGCTGCTGGTTTTCACGGCGATGGTGCTCACCGTCGTCTTCGCCACGCGCGGCGCGCTGTCGGGCAATCGTCACGTCGTCGAAGTGCTGCATTTCGTCGGCGCCGAAAGCTCCTTCGTCGCCACCGAATTCCAGAAGCATTTCCTGAAGATCAGCCTCAAGGGCTCGGCAATCGGCAGCGCCCTTGCCGCCCTCTTCTTCGCCACCGCCGGTTTCTGGCAGAGCCGCACGCTCGCCACCCCGGAAACGGACCAGGCGACGGCGCTCTTCGGCACCTTCTCCGTCGGCGTGCTCGGTTATGCCGGCATCTTCGCAACGATGATCGTCATTGCGCTCCTGACCACTATCACCGCGCGACTGACCGTCATGCAGACGATCTACGAAATCGATACATTACGCTCGGACCCGACACGCACCGACGGCATCGCGAGTTGATCGTGACCATGCCGTTTTGCCATGAAAGCGTCTGTTCCGTGCCGCAATCAGCGTATAGTCACGATTCATGACCATGGGAGATACGACACCCAACCCGATTCATCAGGACCCCGAGCTTGACCGCCCGGCGGGTTTGCAGCCGCGGCGCGGGCTGATCCGCCGCCTGCTGCGTTGGGGCGGCTTTGCCTGCGTGCTGGCGATCGCCCTGTTGTTCGGCGGTTTCCTGCGTTTCGCCGATTCCGTGACGACGCTTAAGCCTCCGGCCGAGCCGAAGGCAGATGCGATCGTCGTGCTGACAGGGGGTTACCAGCGCATCGATCAGGCCGTGGAGCTGCTGCAGAAAGGTGCCGGCAAGCGTTTGCTCATTTCCGGCGTCCACCCGACGACCACCCCGGCGCAGATCCGCAAGATGACGCAGGGCTCGGCCGATCTCTTCTCCTGCTGTGTCGATATCGGCCACGATGCGATCGACACGATCGGCAATGCCGAGGAAGCTTCGAACTGGATCCACGCCAAGGGATACCGCAGCGTCTTGATCGTCACCAACAACTACCACATGCCGCGAAGCCTCGCGGAGCTCTCCTATGTCGATCCCGATATCGAGTTCATCGCTTATCCCGTGGTCAATTCGGATTTGAAGAGCCGCAACTGGTTCACCGACCCGAATGCGATGCGTGTCATGCTTGCCGAATATGTAAAAGTGCTGCTGACCGGCGCCCGCAACATCACCGGCTTCGGTCGCCACACCGGGCTGCGCTCGGCAAGCGCGTCGAGCGAGAACTGACGCTTTTGCTAGAGCATGATGCCGAAAAGTGTGAGCGGTTTTCTCACGACATCATGTTCCAACTCTTTAATTTAGAGCAGGATTCAGATTTTAGGCCCGGCCTAAAATCTGAATCCTGTTCTGGGACGTCATCAAACGCTTTTTATGCCGAGCAATATCGTGTAGGCCGGTCGCGTGAGCATGCCTCGGGAAAGTTTCATGATCGCCCTGCGTTCCGTCCTCTTCAACACGATCTTCTACGCCAACCTCATCATCCGGATGATCGTTCTCTCGCCATACTATTTCCTCGCGCCGCGCCTGACCGCCTATGCGATCCCGAAGAATTGGGCACGCTCCAACCACTGGCTGATGCGGGTGATCGTCGGCACCACCTTCGAGATCGAAGGCCTGGAGAACCTCCCGGACGGCAGCTACATCCTGGCGCCGAAGCACCAGTCCTTCTGGGATACCTATGCGCTGCTGCCCTGGCTGAAGGACCCGGTCTACATCCTGAAGCGCGAGCTGATGTGGATTCCGCTGTTCGGCTGGTATGCGAAGAAGCAGCGGGTGATCCCGGTTGATCGCGGCGCCCGTGGCAAGGTGATGGTGGAGGTGTTGAAGCGCACGAAACAGGAGCTTTCGACCGGCCGCCAGCTGATCATCTATCCTGAGGGCACCCGTCGCCCGCCGGGCGCCGAGCCGGTCTATAAGTATGGCATCGCCCGCATGTACCGTGATCTCGCCATCCCCGTAGTGCCGATCGTCATGCATCCCGGTCTCTTCTGGCCGCGGCGCAGCATTCGTCGTTATCCCGGCCATTTCAAGGTGAGGATCCTGCCGCCGATCATGCCGGGAATGGATCCGGACGCGTTTTTCGCCCATCTGATCGAGGTGTCGGAGCGGGCAAGCGACGCGCTTCTGCTCGAAACTGTCGAGGCAAATCCGCATCTGCCGCTGCCGCCGACGGCGGTCGAAAGGCTGGCCGAGCTGCGCAGGCTCAAGACGGCGACCGCCTGAAGCATGTCGCGCAAACTGCGCAACGGTTTTTGCGATAATAATCGCGACGCGCGTGAGGATCAAGCGGCGCGCAGCCGCTCCACTTCGTCGACGACCTGCTCCAGCCAATGGTCGCGAATGCCCATCTGCTTCAGATGCATCGCGGTGTTGAAGACATAGGCATCATTCGGGCCTGACTGACCCTTGGCCTGGCTCACCACCCTCGCCGCCTCAAATGCGTCGAGCGTACCGGCATATTGCTCATGGTCGCGATCAGCAATGTAGGTAACCGCCTCCACCCTGCAGCCTCCCGCAAGCTGCAGCCGCACTCGGCGCTCCAGGTAGACATTGGTAACCAGTTCGCGGGCGCGGAGATAATCGATCACCTCATCCCATTTTTCCGGGGAAATGCGGAAAGCCATGCCGCGGCAGGCGCCGCCTCTGTCGAGGCCGAGAACCAGGCCCGGACTGTCGCGCGTACCGCGATGGACAAAGGAACGGACGCAGAGCGAACGCCTGTAGCCGTAGATCAGAGCCTCTGCCCGCTCCATGAACTCGAAGCCCGGATTCCACATCAGCGAACCGTAGCCAAATACCCAAATTTCGTCCATATCGCACGCCAGACCGGAATCACATTTGCGATTCACCATTGGAGAACATCATGGCAGCGTCAAGCCAATCCGGTAGCAGCCAATCCAGCAGCAGCAAGAAATTCTGGTTGCTGGGTGGCGGCGTCCTCCTGGTGATCGCGCTTTATACCGGCGGCTGGTTCTATGCGGCATCGACGCTGAAGACCACGGTGCTGAAGGCGATCGCGCCGCGCGACCAGGCAGGCGTCAGCGCCGAATGCTCCGATATCGAATTCCGCGGCTATCCTTTCCGTATCGGCCTGTTCTGCTCCAAGATCGATGTCGACGACCATGTCAACGGCGTCTCGGCCACCTTCGGCGCGTTGCGTTCGGCAGCGCAGGTCTACGCGCCCGGCAATATCGTCTGGGAGCTCGATTCGCCGGCCGCCATCCGCACCAGCAATGGCCTTTCGATCTCGGCCCAATGGGCAAACCTGCAAGCGAGCCTGGCGACGAGGTTGCGGGGCATTAACCGCAGCTCAACGGTCATCGAGGGCCTGAAGGCGACGGCGGTTTCCTCCTACACCGGCCAGACCATCAGCTTCGATGCCGCTCGCACCGAAATTCATCTGCGTCAGAACGGTGCCGATCTCGACGGCGCGATCTCCGTGCAGGATGCCAACACCGCGATCAAGGACTGGCCGCAAATCTTCCCGAAGCTGTCGGCCAGTATCGATCTGACCGTCGCCGGTAAAGCCGGCCTGATCGACGGCAGTGATCCGAGCGGCCTCAACGGTGCCGCCGGTGAGCTGCGCCGCATCGTCGCCGACATCGGCGACGGCAAAGTGATGACGCTGACCGGCCCCTTTTCCTTCGACGAGCAGGGTCTGCTCTCCGGAAAATTCAAGCTGGAAATCGAACAGCTCGGCCCCTGGGGCGACAGCCTGAAACAGGCCTTTCCGGATATCGCCTCGACCGTCAACACGGCGACCAAGCTCTTGAAATCGCTTGCCGGCGGCAAAGACAAAGTCTCCGTCGATCTTGTCGTCGATCACGGCAACGCCACCGTCAGCGGCTTCATCCCGCTCGGCCGGATACCGCCGATCTGACCTATGGCGCCTCTCAGCTTATCCGCTTGACGAAGAAGACCTCCGCCACCGACTGCAACCCAGGCAGCTCGATCGCGCCGGTTTCGGTAAATCCGTTGCGGCGATGCCAGTCCTGAGGTCGGCTTTCGTCGCATTCGCTCGAGGTCATCAGCAGGCGGGCGCCGTCGCCGCGCATCGCCCCTTCCCAGGCAACAAACAGCGCCGTTCCGACGCCTGAACGGCGGTGGCCGGGAAGGACGCGGATCATCTCCATGTAGGGAATTCTGCCCCAGAAGCGGGAGAAGCGCAGGAAACCGACGATCTCGCCGACTTTCCTGGCAACGAGATATTCGCCAAGCGCCACGCATCGCGACACCCAGGCTTCACCAGCGCTGGCATCCTCGCGAACGAGCCAATCGATATCCGCCTGGCTGGCGCGCGCCACCTCAACCATCGCGGATGGCTACTTCTTGTTATCCAGCGCGTGGCGGCCGAAATCAGGCGCGTCGACATCCTGGCCGGCCTGGACGATCGAGCGGCGGATGGCGCGCGTGCGGGTGAAAAGTTCGAAGATTTTGTCGCCCTCGCCCCAGCGGATCGCGCGCTGCAGAGAGGCGAGATCCTCCGAGAAGCGCGCCAGCATTTCGAGGATCGCATCACGATTGTGCAGGCAGACGTCGCGCCACATCGTCGGGTCGGAAGCCGCAAGTCGGGTGAAATCGCGAAAGCCCGAGGCGGAGTATTTGATGACTTCCGACTCGGTCACCGTCTCCAGATCGTCGGCGGTGCCGACGATGTTGTAGGCGATGATATGCGGCAGGTGCGAGACGATCGCCAGCACCTTGTCGTGATGCTCCGCATCCATTTCGTCGACCTTCGAACCAAGCGTTTCCCAGAAGCTGCGCAGACGCTTCAGCGCCGTCTCGTCGGTACCGGCGACCGGCGTGAAGATGCACCAACGGCCTTCGAAGAGTCCCGGGAAGCCGGCATCGGGGCCGGATTTTTCGGTGCCGGCCAGTGGATGGCCGGGGATGAAATGCACATTATCAGGCATATGCGGCAGCATCTGCGCGATGACCGAGGCCTTGGTGGAGCCGACATCGGTGACAACAGCCCCGGACTTCAGGCTAGCCGCTATCTCCTTCGCCACGCTTTCCGAAGCGCCGACCGGCACCGAGACGATTACCAGATCGGCATCCCTGACGGCATCGGCCGAAGACGTCGTGTAGCGGTCGCCGAGACCGAGCTCCTCGGCACGCTTCAGCGTATCGGCGCTACGCGTCGCGACGACGATCTCCCGTGCAAGACCAAGCCGCCTGATGTCGTAGGCGAGTGAAGAGCCGATCAGGCCGATACCGATCAGCGCGATACGATCGAACTGGACGTTCATGCCTTGCGTCCCATGAATTCGGTGAGCGCGGCGATGACGCCACGGTTGGCCTCTTCGGGGCCGATGCTCATCCGGAGCGCATTGGCAAAGCCATAGCTGCGCACGGCGCGCAGGATGTAGCCGCGGCTCGTCAGGAGATCGTCGGCATCGGCGGCGCGCTTGCCGTCGATCTCGGGGAAATGAATGAGGACGAAATTGGCGACGGACGGCGTCACCTTCAGGCCGATCGCTTCGAGCGCCTGGGTCAGCGTCTCCACCCACATCTGGTTGAAGGAGACGGCCTGCTGGATGAAGGCCTGGTCGCGGATCGCCGCGGCACCGGCGGCGATTGCCGGCGCGTTCAAATTGAAAGGCCCGCGCACGCGGTTCACAGCGTCGACGATCTCGGCCGGCGCATACATCCAGCCGACCCGCAGCGCCGCCAGTCCGTAGGCCTTCGAGAAGGTGCGGGTCATCACCACGTTGGCATTGGAAGACACGACCTCGATGCCGGCTTCATAATCGTTGCGGCGCACATATTCGGCATAGGCGGCATCGAGCACCAGCACGACATGCTTCGGTAGCCCGGCCTGCAGGCGGCGGATCTCGCTGACTGGGACATAAGTGCCGGTTGGATTGCCGGGATTGGCGATGAAAACGATCTTGGTCTTTTCCGTCACCGCGGCAAGGATCGCATCGACATCGACGGTGTGATCTTTTTCCCTGACGACGACAGGCGTGGCGCCGGCGCCCTGGATCTGGATCTTGTAGACCAGGAAGCCGTGCTCGGTGATGATGCCCTCGTCGCCGGCGCCGAGATAGACATGGCAGAGCAGGCCGAGCAGTTCGTCGGAACCGTTGCCGCAGAGAATGTTTGCCGGGTTGAGGCCGTGCACGGCAGCGATCGCCTCGCGCAATTCAACCGCCTGCCCGTCGGGGTAACGCTCCAGATTGTCGGCAACCGCCTTGAACGCATCGATCGCCTTCGGACTGGCGCCGAGTGGCGTTTCGTTGGACGAAAGCTTGTAGACGCGGGCAACACCCGGTGCATGTTCCTTGCCCGGCACATAGGATGCGATATCGAGAATACCGGGACGCGGAACAGGCTTGCTCATCTCAACGCTCATGGATCGACCTTGGAACTGCCGGAAATTACCAGTCGCATTAAAGCGGAATGCGGTTCTTGTCGAGAGCCGGGCGGCGTCACCGGCTGCGTGTGGTCGGCACGCCATGGGGTGCCAGAACCGGCACGAAGACGCGGCGGGAGGCTCGCGCCGCAACCGGCAGCCCCTGATAGAGCCGCTTCTGCGCCTCGACGATGATGACGCCTGAGAAAGCCGGCCACAACGTCCGCCCGATCCGCTCGAAGGCGCGGCGAAGGCGCAGGATGGTCCTGAGCTTCGAGGGCGGGAAGAACAGCGCTTCGGCCGTCGCGCCCGGGGTGAAATTCGTTTCGCGCAGCAGATGCGTCAGCTGACCGCGGGAATAGGGCCGGCCCGAGCCGAACGGCGTGTGTTCCATCCGCGCCCAGACGCCGCGTCGGTTCGGCACGACGATGACAAGCCGTCCGCCTGGCGCCAGCACCCGCCAGAGTTCCTTCAGCGTCTCGCGCGGGCTTTCGGCGAATTCCAGCGAATGCACCATCAGCACCCGGTCGATCGAGGAATCCGGCAGTGGCAGTTCCTCGTCGAAAATCAGCGCCGTCGACGAGAGCGATCCCATCGGCCAGTTCACCGCGCCCTGCCCGGCCGGCATGAAGGCGAAGGTGCGCTCGGTATCGGCCTGGAAGCGGTCGAGGAAGGGCACGGCATAGCCGAGACCGACCAGACGCTCCTGCGGCAGCCGCACCCAGAGCGAAGACAGCGCCATGGCGATCGACTGCTCGGCAAGGCGCCCAAGCTCGGAGTGGTAGAACTGGCGTAGGTCGACGATATCGGCGTGCATTGCGATAAATGTTATCAGCGGGCGGTTGGACTTCAAGGCCGGAACCTCTACATTTCCGCGAGACTCGCATGACAAGGGATTATTGAACGATGAAACCTTTGGAATTAGACGTTTTTCTCTGCCGCACCGACAATTTCGGCGTTCTCGTCCACGATCCGGAGACAGGCTTTACCGCGGCGATCGACGCGCCGGAAGAGGCGCCGATCCTGCAGGCGGCGACGCGCCGCGGCTGGAAAATCACCCATATCTTCACCACCCATCATCACACCGACCATGTCACCGGCAACCTGGCGCTGAAGGAGCAGTTCGGCTGCGAGATCATCGGCCCGATCAACGAGGCGATCGCCATTCCCGGCCTCGACCGGACGATGGCCGATGGCGACAGCTTCCTTTTCGGCGATCACACGGTCAACGTCATCGAGACGCCCGGCCACACCGCCGGCCATATCTGCTATCACTTCGTCGACGACAAGCTGCTCTTTGCCGCCGATACGCTGTTTGCGCTCGGCTGCGGCCGGCTGTTCGAACGCCCGGCCGCCGACATGTGGCATTCGCTGCAAAAACTGGCCGTGCTGCCCGATGAGACCGCCGTCTATTTCGGCCACGAATACACCCTGTCCAATGCCCGCTTCGCACTGACGGTCGATCCCGACAACGAACGCCTGAAGAGCCGCGCCGCCGAGATCGAGGCCTTGCGCGCCGACGGCAAATTCACCATCCCGACGACGCTGGGGCTGGAAAAGGAGACCAACCCGTTCCTGCGCGCCGCCGATCCGGCGATCCGCCGCAATCTGCTGATGGAAGGCAAGACCAACGAGGAAGTCTTTGCCGAGATCCGCAAGCGCAAAGACAATTTCTGATGTCTCCCGAAGACATCATCCGCGAACTCGCCATGCAGCCGCATCCGGAAGGCGGCTGGTACGCTGAGACGTTCCGCGATACGGCGGGCGGAGAACGCGGCCACTCGACGGCGATCTATTATCTCCTGACCAGAGGACAGCGCTCGCACTGGCATCGCGTCCATGATGCGGTGGAGGTCTGGCATTATTACGCCGGCGCGCCGCTCTCGCTGCATCGCTCTGAAGATGGAACGGCAAGCGAGGCCCTGACGCTTGGAACCGACCTGGCGGCCGGCGAGCGGCCGCAGGTGATCATTCCGGCCAATTGGTGGCAGTCGGCCGAAAGCCTCGGCGATTTCACCCTGGTCGGCTGCACTGTCTCACCGGGCTTTACGTTTTCGAGCTTCGAGATGGCGCCATCAGGCTGGACGCCCGGCGGCTGAACTCATTCCGCCGCAGCCGGCGGCTGGATCTTGCGGCGGAACATGTCCTGGGCGGCGAGCACCGCCCCGCCGGTGACGAGCAGGCAGGCAAGCGCGATGCGCCAGCTCGGCTCGGCAAATCCGAACAGCGTCAGGATCAGCGTCGAAAGCAGCGGTGCGGCATAACTCGCCGCGCCGAGGATCTGGATATCGCCGTTCTTGACGCCGTAATCCCAGGCGTAAAAGGCAGCCCCCACCGGCAGGAGCCCGAGCCCGGCGACGGCGAGCCATTCGAAACCCGTTGCCGGCCAGACCGTCGTCTCCAGGCCGAGATGGCAGAACAGCGACAGGATCGAGGTCGCAAGGCAGAAGCCGGTGACGACATCGGTGGAGACGGCGTCGAAACGCCGGGTCAGTAGCGAGTAACCGGACCAGGTGAAGGCGCAGAGAAAAGCGGCGGTGTAACCGACGGCATAGGCGCCGTTAAAATCGATGCCGTTGCGGCCGACGATCAGGAAGGTGCCGCACAGCCCGGCAAGCGCACCGGCCACATGATGCCAGCGCAGCCGTTCGCCCGGCAGCAGCGCCGAGCCGACGACGATCAGCAGCGGCCAGAGATAGGCGATCAGCCCCGCCTCCACCGCCGGTGCGTTTCTGAGCGCGGTGAAATAAAGGAAATGATAGCCGAACAGCCCCGAAATACCGGTCACCCAGACCTTGGCCGGCTGCTTCAGCAGCGTCAGCCGTGACGGGTTGAGGGCAAGCACGGCGAGGCCGGGAATGCTGCCGATCGCAAAGCAGACGGCCGAAAGCTGGAACGGCGGCATCTTGCCGGAGGCGGCCGTCAACAGCGCCAGGAACGACCACATCAAAATGGCGGTAAAACCGATCAACGTCGCGCGAAGCTTCACCCATCCCCCTTTGACGGAGGATGATCTCCGTCAGCTGCTGCCGTATTTGACGGCAGTGATCGTCACCATTCCATATTCGGTCGGAATGCGCACGTAGACGGGAGCGTATACATTTGCCGCGTCCGACTTGGCAAACCAGATTTCCATCCGGTCGCTCTTGCTGAGATAGACGATGTCCTTGCGGCCCTTCTTGTAGCCCGAGCGTGGCACGAAGCGCACGCTGCAGACGGTCGCCTTGCCCTTGAAGCCGTTGGTCGAGAAATCCTCGTCGCCCTTCGGCGACAGCACCAGATCCATGCGCGTCTCGCCGTCGAAGATCGGCAGCGTCTGCGAGCAGACCTTGGTGTCGCCGGTGAAGATCAGGCCGGAGATCGGATCGAGCACCGAGCGCATGTCGCGCGGCGTCACGTCGATCCAGTTCTTCGGACGCTTCGGCGGCGGTGTCGTCGTCGCCGAGACGATGTTGCCGTCGCGGTAGCTGACCTCGTAGACCCGGGCCTTCTTGCCGCTCTTGTAGTAGAGCGAATATTTCGACGCCTGCAACTTGTCGTCGCGCACGACGCCGGTGACACTTGTTTTGGCCGAAATCGTCGTGACCAGATCGGCAAGCCCGGCGGAGTTGATGCTGCCGGCGATCTTGTAGCTATGATCGTCCTCGATCTGCGTCAGGAACGCGGCGCGGGCGATCGGCAGGCCGGCAAGCGTCACCCGGTATTCCGTCCGATGCTGGATTTCGGCCGCCGCTGCCGGTATGGCAAGCAGCGCGGCGATCGCCGAAATGAAAATCCGTCTGCTCGAATGAGCCATGAATCAAGCCTTGTCTTGCCGCGCGCTGGCAGCCTTCGCTCAGCGCTCTATACTCCTGCCGCGAAGGGAAGAAAACAGCAGCTTTTTGACAGAATTGCGGGAAAGGCCAAGGTTTGGCTTGACGCGCGCAGCCTGCCTGACTATAGAACCGCAACTTTCCAATCATGCCCGTTGGATTGCGCGCCCGGTTTTGACCGGGATGGCAATTCGATGGCCCGACAAAAACAAGAATAGGTGTTCCATGTCCCGCGTGTGCGAATTGACCGGCAAGGCCGTCCTGACTGGTAACAATGTCAGCCATGCCAACAACAAGACCAAGCGCCGGTTCCTGCCGAACCTGTGCCAGGTCACGCTGATTTCCGACGCCCTCAACCAGCGTTATCGTCTTCGTGTTTCGGCTGCTGCTCTTCGCTCCGTCGAGCATCGTGGCGGCCTCGATGCCTTCCTGCTGAAGGCCAACGAAACCGAACTGTCGATGCGCGCGCGCCTGCTGCGTCGTCAGATCGTCAAGAAGACCGCCGAAGCAGCTGTTGCTGTTGCTGCGTAAGCTTCTGCCCTTCTTTCATACGGCTTTAAAGGCTTGAACGGATGATACCGGACAAGCCTTTTGCTTTGCCGGATCGTCGCTCCAACTGGTGGCATCACCCAGGATAAAAAAATGCCGAAGACCCGCTATACCATCGCCTATGTCGCGCTGATGACACTCGTCGTCGTCGCTTCCAACTTCCTCGTCCAGTTTCCGCTGAACGCCGAAGTCGCCGGCGTCAACCTTGCCGACATCCTGACCTGGGGCGCCTTCTCCTATCCGATCGCCTTCCTGATCACCGATCTGACCAACCGCCAGTTCGGCCCGCAGGCAGCCCGCAAGGTCGTCCTTGCCGGATTCGTCGTCGGCGTGACGCTCTCCTTCTTCACGTCAGTGCCGCGCATCGCCATCGCCTCCGGCTCTGCCTATCTCGCCGGCCAGCTGCTCGATATCGCCGTCTTCAACCGCCTTCGCCGCCAGGCCTGGTGGCGCGCGCCGCTCGTCGGCTCGCTGATCGGCTCGGCGCTGGATACGGTGATGTTCTTCTCGCTGTCCTTCGCCGCGTTTTTCGTCTTCCTCGGCCCGAACGAGCCCTTCGCGCTGGAAGCAGCCCCCGTCCTCGGCGTCTTCGCCACCGAGGCTCCGCGCTGGATTTCCTGGGCGATCGGCGATTTCGCCGTCAAGATGATCGTCGGCCTCGTCATGCTCTTGCCCTACGGCGCGCTGATGAACGTGCTGCGGCCGATGCAGGCAGCCCGCGCCAGATAAAGCGCGTCGCGATCCTTCAGATTCGCTCTTGGCGCTTTAGCCCATTGTTTTTACGCATGTCGTTGCGGCAAAAGCGCTTCGCGCTTTGAAAACCGCTGCACACTTTTGCGCGACATGCTTTCATTCAACTCACCGACGCCGCCGGACCGCACCGGCAGCGATGGCCGGATGCAGAAGGACCGCTGCAGCCAGCTCGTCGATACCAAGCGACGAATCGAGCCGCAACACCGGCGCCGTCTGCGTTTCCAGCCATTGCTCATGCGCCGCAAGGCTGCGGCGTTCGGGACCGGCTGTGTCGTAACTTGCCGCCCATTCCAGGAATTGCCCGCTTTTTACTTCCATGTCGCCGCCGGGCCCAATCCTGTTTCCATATCGGGCCACCTCCCGCGCGCGGATGCGCGCCATACGAAGCTCCGGCTCGATCCTGAGGAACACGATCAGATCGTAGAGGGGCTCCAGCGGGGTGCCCCACTTCAGCGCCGATCCGGAAAGAACCCAGCCACCAGGCCGTCGCTTCTCCTCAAGCAGCAGCCGAATGCGCTCACCGGCATCCCTCGGCGTCGTGAACGGCGGATCGGTTGGCAGCCAAAAGAAATCGTCTGTATCGAGATGGGCGATATCGAGCCTTACGGCCAACGCACCGCCGAGCGATGTCGTGCCGGAACCGGACGCACCCATGACGTGGATATGCACTATGATGTCCTCCGAAGGCTGCCGACCGATGCTCCGGCATGACCGCCGACGCGTATGACGTCAGTCTGACGCTTTGTGTGCGGTCTGTTCGGTCAGCCGGAATTCCAGCATTAGATTGCGCTGTAGGATCGAATGATTGTCGTCCGACACCAGGACGATATGGGTGGTACCGTCGGCGGCCTGGAACGTGTCCAGCCCTTCCATATTGTCGATCTGAGAATTGAAATTGCCTTCGAGCAGCAATTCGCCGTCGACGACGGCGCCGGGCCTGATATCGCCGCCCTTGATGCGCCGAATCCGCATGCCGATGCCTTCGGCCATATTGAAGCGACGTTCCAGCAGCAGCAGGTCGCCGTTCGGCAGGAAGGCGCCGTCGGTGATGTCGAAGCTGCCGTCCCGCGCCACTGAGAAACGCCCTTTCAGCGGGCCGTTCAGAATAGCCGCGACCCGGTTGCCGTCGCTATCGAGACCGCGTTCGGAGACGATAACAACGCCGCCCTTGAGCGGGCTCGATGCCGGCGCCACGGCAATGGTCTCGATGCCGCGGTTGTCGCTCAGCATCTTCCGCGGGATGAGGATGGGCAGAGTGGCGATCGCGCCGGAATCGGCAAAACCCGGATCGGGATAGATATCGACGCGGTGATCCTGCTCGAAGGAGACCAGGATCCTGTTACCATCGAGCGCCAGGCCCTCGGCATCCATATGCCCCTTGCCCTCGAAGCTGCGCCCGGCGATGTTCTTCATCGGGGTGATCTCGACATTGGAGAGACCGGAAAGCCTGCCCTTGAGGTCGCGCTCGATGCTGCCCGTCAGCCATTGACCGGTATCGAGCACGACGACGAAATGTTGCTGGTCCGGCCGGAAGCGGATGGCGGAAAGCGAGCCGAACAGGGCTCGGCTGGAAACCATCTCCAGTCCGCCGAGAAATTCCAGCGACCCGAAGTTCGTCTGCGAAGAGCCGATCCTGAAATCAGAGATTTGCCGGCTAATGACAGGCACGTCGCGCGCCGATGCGGGGCACGCGCCAGCGGCGATGCAGAGGGCAATCGACACTGCGCGGTAAAGGCGCTTACCAGCCATGCTTCCTTCCAGCCGGTCAACCGGCACGGCGTATCCGGCTGCCACGCGACGGGGCGGATTTATCTTCGAACAGCGAGGCAAGCTGCTCGGTCATCGCGCCGGCAAGCTCGTCGGCATCGACGATCGTCACGGCGCGGCGATAGTAACGTGTCACATCGTGACCGATGCCGATCGCCAGCAGTTCGACAGGCGAGCGCGTCTCGATCTGCTCGATGACGGCGCGCAGGTGCCGCTCGAGATAATTGCCTGGATTGACCGACAGCGTCGAATCGTCGACCGGCGCCCCGTCCGAAATCATCATCAGGATGCGGCGCTGCTCGCGGCGTGCGAGCAGACGATTATGCGCCCAGATCAGCGCCTCGCCGTCAATATTTTCCTTGAGCAGGCCCTCGCGCATCATCAGCCCGAGATTGGCCCGTGCCCGCCGCCACGGCGCGTCGGCCGATTTGTAGATGATATGGCGCAGGTCGTTGAGGCGACCCGGCGTCTGCGGCTTGCCGCCGGCAAGCCAGCCCTCACGTGCCTGCCCGCCTTTCCAGGCCTTGGTGGTGAAGCCGAGGATCTCGACCTTGACGCCGCAGCGCTCCAGCGTGCGGGCGAGAATATCGGCGCAGGTGGCGGCAACCGTGATCGGCCGGCCGCGCATCGAGCCGGAATTGTCGATGAGCAGGGTGACGACGGTGTCGCGGAACTGCGTGTCGCGCTCCATCTTGAAGGACAGCGCCTGCATCGGATCGATGATGATACGCTGCAGCCGGGCCGGATCGAGATAACCCTCTTCCAGATCGAAATCCCAGGAGCGGTTCTGCTGCGCCATCAGCCGGCGCTGCAGCCGGTTGGCCAGGCGGCCGACCGCGCCCTGCAGATGCGCCAGCTGCTTGTCGAGGAAGGCGCGCAGGCGCTCCAACTCGGCGGCATCGCAGAGTTCCTCGGCGGTGATGATCTCGTCAAACGCTTCGGTAAAGACGTGATAATCGACCTTCTCGTTGAAATCGGCAAAAGGCGTGTTCGGACGGCGGGTCTCGCCCGGCGTTTCCGAATCGTCCTCGCCCTCTTCCATCATGTCGTCGTCGGAAATTTCGGCGCCTTCGGTCTCGCCGTCCTCCATCTGCTCGTCGGCGACTTCACTGTCTTCGACGGGGGCGGCGTCGGTGCCGGCATCCTCGTCGACCTCGTCCTGATCCTGCTCGTCGCCGCTCGGCTGGTCTTCCTGATCCGACTGGTCGTCATTATCGGCGTCGCTGTCGTCGTCGCCGTATTCCTCGGCCATTTCCATGGCCGACAGCATGTTGCGGATGACCTTGGCGAAGGCCTGCTGGTCGTTGATCGCGCTCGACAGATTGTCGAGTTCGGACCCTGCCTTGTCCTCGATGAAGCCGCGCCAGAGGTCGAGCACCTTGCCGGCGGAGGCGGGCGGGCGCTGGCCGGTCAGCTTCTCGCGCACCATCATCGCAACGGCTTCACCGACCGGTGCGTCTTCCTGGCGTTCGATGCCGGTGAAATTCGCCTTGGAATATTTCTCTTCGGTCATGGAGCGCAGGTTCGACGCCATGCCCTCCATGCGCAGCGCGCCGATCGATTCGACGCGCGCCTGCTCGACGACATCGAAGATCGCCCGGGCGTCCGAGCCCTGCGGCGCCATCGTCGAATGCACCTTTTCGTCATGACAGGCGAGACGCAGCGCCATGGAATCGCCAAGCCCGCGGGTGACCGCCAGCTCATGCGCCGTCGGCCGCTTGGAAAGCTCCGGCAGCCGGATGCGCTCGCCGGTCATCCCCGGTCGTTCATTGGCGAAGGTCACCTCGACATCGCCGTCGCCGGCGATCGAGCGCACGCAGCCGGTTATCGCCCGGCGTAATGGCTCGACGTCGACAGGGGCGCCGGGCTTTGCTTTCGAATTGTCACCGCGAGCTGCCATGATCGGTCGGTCTCAGGCTCCGAGAACGATATTGGCGGCACTTTCCTTCAGCTCGACGCCGAAGGCCCGCTGATAATGCTCGGCGACCAGAGGGCGCTCCAGCTCGTCGCACTTGTTGAGGAAGGTGACGCGGAACGCGAAGGCGAGATCGCCGAAGATCTCGGCATTCTCGGCCCAGGTGATGACGGTACGCGGGCTCATGACCGTGGAGAGGTCGCCATTCATGAAGGCAGCGCGCGTCAGGTCGGCGACGCGGACCATCTTCGACACGGTGTCGCGACCTTCCCTGTCCTTGCCGAAGCTCTTCACCTTGGCGGCGACGATATTCACTTCATGATCATGCGGCAGATAGTTCAGCGTCGTCACGATCGACCAGCGGTCCATCTGCGCCTGGTTGATCTGCTGCGTGCCGTGATAGAGGCCGGTGGTATCACCGAGGCCGATCGTATTGGCGGTCGCAAATAGGCGGAAGGCCGGGTGCGGCCGGATGACGCGGCTCTGGTCGAGCAGCGTCAGGCGGCCGGAGGATTCGAGCACGCGCTGGATGACGAACATCACATCGGGACGGCCGGCATCATATTCGTCGAACACCAGCGCGACATTGTGCTGATAGGCCCAGGGAAGGATGCCGTCCTTGAATTCGGTGACCTGCAGCCCGTCCTTGACGACGATCGCATCCTTGCCGACAAGATCGATACGGCTGACATGGCTGTCGAGGTTGATGCGCACGCAGGGCCAGTTAAGCCGTGCGGCCACCTGCTCGATATGCGAGGACTTGCCCGTGCCGTGATAGCCGGAGATCATCACGCGGCGGTTATGGGCGAAGCCTGCGAGAATGGCGAGCGTCGTGTCGCGGTCGAACAGGTAGTCGGTGTCGAGGTCCGGCACATAGGCGTCGCCCTTGCTGTAGGCGGGAACGCGGATGTCGGAATCGATGCCGAAGGCCTCGCGGACCGAAACGGTGGTATCGGGCAGTTCTGAAATATCAAGTTCGATCTTGCTCATCATGTCTCCAAGGCGGGTGAAGCCACCCGGCCATACTGTCTCAGGCCATGTCGCAACCGTGACGCCGCGATTTTATTCCGCGCTCGTCCAGGTCGGAACGTCGGCGATGCTTCTCCGGGACTGAAACGAAACCTCGGCGGGATAATGACCGCGTGCGAGCATTCTTGAAAGAGTCCCGGACAAGAAACGCCGCGTCCGGAAGGTCGGCGGAGGCGATGTCGGGAAAACGCACAAATATGAGCCGCGTTTGCCTGCGGCCTCAGCCGATTTGGACCATACCCGATTGAAGCCTAAGAGCAAGGACGGGAACTAACAAAAACCGTTCTGCTTCAACAATTGATAGGCCTGGATGACGGCGCGGAAACGCTCTTCCGAGCCGCGGTCGCCGCCATTGGCATCCGGATGGTGCTTCTTGACCAGTTCCTTGTAGCGGCTCTTGATCTCCGCCGACGTCGCATTGGCATTGAGGCCCATCGTATCGAAGGCCTTGCTTTCCAGCGATTTCAGCTTGCGCGCCTGGGGAAAACGCGGCCCGCTGCCCTTGCCGCCTTCCTTGACGAAGCCGAAGGGATCGCGAACGCGTGTATAGGCGCCGGAGCGAACCTCCGAATGCAGCGGACTGTCCTTCGCCGCCTTGTTGACGCCGACGGTCCATGTCGGCCGGTGGCCGGTGATCGCCTCTTTCTGGTAGCGAGCGATCTCGCCGTCCGAAAGACCGGAGAAATAATTATAGCCCTTGTTGTAGTCCTTGACGTGCGCGAAGCAGAACAAAAAGAACTGGCCTTCCGCATTGCGTCCGACAGGAGCGCGATGCACGCCTTTCTTGTCGCAGCCGTCCCACTGACAGGTAGGCGGAGCCTCCTCTGCCTCAGGCTCGCGTTTGCGACTTGTTCGGATGCGATCGAAATATTTGGAATCAAGTGTCATGACGGCGCTAATTATGGGGCTGTCGCGACGCGACAACAAGAATTGACAAATGGGTTTGTTGCTGGCTTGGTGGGAACCTTTTTCGCGAAACAGCAAGATCGGATGATGACCCTGAGAACCCGCATCGAAGAAAAGCTTGTCGAAGCCTTCGCCCCCGAACGCCTGAGCGTCATCGACGAAAGCGATCTGCATGCCGGCCATCAGCCCGATATCACCGGCACCGGCGAAACCCATATGCGGGTGAGGATCGTCTCAGTCAAGTTCGCCGGCATGTCGCGGCTGGCGCGCCACCGGGCGATCACCGACCTGTTGAAACCGGAACTCGATGCCGGCCTGCATGCGCTGGCGGTCGAACCGGCAGCACCTGACGAGCCGACCCGCTGGTAGCGGCACAGCAGCTTATATGGATACCTGTAACCGCTAAAGCGCGCCGCGATCTTTCAGATCCGCTTCTCGCGCTTTAGGTCTTTGTTTTTACGCATGTCGTTATCGCAAGACCGCGGCACACTTTTGCGCGACATGCTCTAATCCAAGCCGGATCAGGCCGGTTTCGCGCCGTCTTCCCCGGCCGGGCGAATGCGCAGCTTGGTGATGCGGTTCTTCTCCCGCTTCATGACGACGAAACGCTTGCCATAAAAGGTGAAGGCCTGGCGCTCTTCCGGGATGGTCATCGATTCATGGATGACGAGGCCTGCAATCGTCGTCGCCTCCTCGTCGGGCAGGTTCCAGTCGAGCGCGCGGTTGAGGTCGCGGATCGGTACGCCGCCGTCGACGACGACGGAACCGTCGGCCTCCTGGCGCACGCCCTGGATCTCGATATCGTGCTCGTCGGAAATATCGCCGACGATTTCCTCAAGGATATCTTCCAGCGTGACGATGCCCTGCACCTCGCCATATTCGTCGACGACGACGGCGAAATGCTGCTTGCGCCGCAGGAAGGCGTTGAGCTGATCTTCAAGATTGGTGCTGTCGGGCACGAACCACGGCTTCTGCGCGATCTTGACGATATCGAGGTTCTGCGGCTCCATGTTCGGCTCGGCAAGCGCCCGCAACAGGTCCTTGGCGTGCACGACGCCGATGATGTTGTCAATCGTGCCGCGCCACAGAGGCATGCGCGTATAGGGACTTTCGAGAATGGCGCGCACCACCGCTTCCGGCGGATCGTCGGCGTTGATCGCCCGCATCGCCGTGCGGTGGACCATGATATCGGAGAGTTCCAGCTCGCTGAGATCGAGCACGCCGCCGAGACGGTCGCGATCGGCCTTCACCACCGATCCCTCGCGGTGCAAGAGGTCGACGGCGCCGCGCAGTTCCTCATGCGCCGTCAGCATCGACGTCTCCCGCGACAGGTTGATGCCGAACAGCGCAAGGATCCGGCGGACGATCGCGTTGACGAAGGAGGAAAGCGGGCCGACGACGAGGACGAAGAGCCTGGCCGGAGCCGCAATGGCGAGTGCGAAACGGTCGGGTGTCGAAATCGCCCAGCTCTTCGGCAGCACTTCAGCGAAGATGACCAGGATGACGGTCATCGCAAGCGTCGCCAGCGCCACGCCGGAATTGCCGAACAGCCCGAGGAACAGGCTGGTGGCGATCGAGGAGGATAGGATGTTGGCGAGATTGTTGCCGATCAGCAGCGCGCCGATCAGCCGGTCGCGCCGCTCGATCAACTGCCGGACGAGGCCGGCGCGTTCGTCGCCGTTGGCTTCAAGCGTATGGATGCGGCTGCGCGAAACCGCGGTCAGCGCCGTCTCGGAGCCGGAAAAGAAGGCGGACATCAGCACGAGCGCCGTGATCGAAAGGATCTCCGGCCAATATGTTGCAAGAAATGCCAGAGCGCCTTCGACAGTTGTCACGGATGTTTTTCCCGGAGAAAGCTGATCACCTCGGAGGCCGGAACGTCGTCGGCGACGAAAGACTGGCCAATGCCGCGCGTCAAGATGAAGGTGAGCTTGCCGCTCTTGACCTTCTTGTCCTGGGCGATCGCATCCATCAGCGTTTCGGCCGGCGGTAGCTCGCCCGGAATGTCGGACATGCGGGTCGGCAGGCCGACCTCCTTGAGGTGCCGCTCGACGCGCCGCGCATCGTCGGGGCTTGCAAGGTTCATCCGTGCGGAGAATTCGTGTGCCAGCACCATGCCGATCGCAACGCCCTCGCCATGCACGAGGCGGGAGCTGTCATAGGCGGTCGCCGCCTCAAGCGCATGGCCGAAAGTGTGGCCGAGATTGAGCAGCGCCCGCGGGCCGTTCTCGCGCTCGTCGGCAACGACGACATCGGCCTTCGCCTGACAGCTGGCGGCAATCGCCTCGATGCGGGCGGAACCGCCTGTAAAAACCGACGTCCAGTTGGCTTCCAGCCAGGCGAAGAAATCCGGCTTGTCGATCAGCCCGTATTTGGCGACCTCGGCGTAACCGGCGCGGAATTCGCGCTCGCTAAGCGAATTCAGCACATCGGTATCGGCCAGAACCAGATCCGGCTGATGGAAGACGCCGATCAGATTTTTGCCGTGGCGGGAATTGATGCCGGTCTTGCCACCGACGGAGGAATCGACCTGCGACAGCAGCGAGGTCGGCACCTGCACGAAGCGCACGCCGCGGCGGACGATGCCGGCGGCAAATCCAGAAAGGTCGCCGATGACGCCGCCGCCGAGCGCGATGACGCAATCATTGCGCTCGACACGGGCTTCGAGCACCTTGTCGCAGACAGTTATCAGATGTTCGAAGCTTTTGGTCTTCTCGCCGGCCGGCAGGACGACCTCAGCCGAGGCAATGCCCGCTTCATCAAGACTTGCGACGAGCGCCTTCAAATAGAGCGGAGCGACATTTTCATCAGTGATGATCGCCGCCTTGCGGCCCTTGAGCCGGGAGGCGATCTCGGCGCCGGCCCGTGCGATCAGCCCCGGACCGATCAGGATGTCATAGGCGCGCTCGCCGAGCGGCACATGCACCGTCTGGACGGCGGAGGCGGAGGGTATCGCATTCATGACGCTGCACTTTCATTCTGAGCTTCGATCACGGCCGTCAGCACCTCGTCGGCCATGATTTCCTTGCGCACGTCGCGCGAGAGCACGGTGAGGTCGGCCTGCGCGTAGATCGGGTAGCGCGCATTCATCAGGCCTTCGAGCGTCTGCTTCGGATTTTCGGTCTTGAGCAGCGGCCGCGTATCACGCTTGGCGACCCTGTCCCAGAGCACGTCGAGATCGGCCTTCAGCCAGACGGACAGGCCGCCCTTCTTGATATGCCTGCGCGTCCGGTCGTTGATGAAGGCGCCGCCGCCGGTGGAGACGACCCGTGGCCCGCTCTTCAGCAGCCGTTTCATCACCCGCGTTTCCAGCGCCCGGAACTCCACTTCGCCATAGGCCGCGAATAATTCGGCGATCGTCATGCGTGACACCCGCTCGATTTCGTGATCGCTGTCGATGAAGGGAATCCCGAGCTGGGTGGCGACGATCCGGCCGACCGAGGATTTTCCAGCGCCCATCAGGCCGACAAGGATGAGATTACGTGAACCGAGCGCGGCGCGAGCTCTGTCTTTCAAGCTGTCAGCAACGGTCAGCAGTGGTTCACTCATCGGTCCATTCACACTTTGTTTGCAAACCGTATCGACAAATGCAGCTGGAGCGTCAAGTCGCGGACAAGGGAATCATGGCTTGAATACCGCTTCTTGCACTTGCAGATACGCTTCTTATAACAGAAGCAGAGCATGAAGGAGTTGCCGGATGCCGACCCTGTTCCGTTTTCTGTTCGTCTGCGCGATCCTCGCCGGGACGGTCTACGGAGCGATGTGGGCGCTTGTGACCTTCGTCGAGCCCGAGCCGCGCGACGTGACGATCCGCATTCCGTCCGAGCGGGTCAATCCGCCCGCGACGGGGGCGATCGCTCCGACCAGGAAGTGACCGAAATGGTGGATCTCGGCCGCGTCCATGTGGAATCCTTCCTGGAGATGATGAGCGCCGAGCGCGGCGCGGCCGCCAACACGCTGCAATCCTATGAGCGTGACCTCGAAGATGTCAGTTCCTTCCTGCACGAGCGTCGCATACGGCTCACCGAGGCTGCCTCCGCCGATCTCTCCGCCTATCTTTCCTCGCTTGCCCGAAAGGGTTTCAAACCCTCGTCCCAGGCGCGCCGGCTTGCCGCCATGCGGCAATTCTACAAATTCCTCTACGCCGAGGGCCTGAGAACCGACGACCCCACCGGCATTCTCGACGCGCCGAAGAAAGGCCGTCCGCTGCCGAAGACGATGGGCGTCGACGAGGTCGGCAAGCTGCTTTCACAGGCTGAGGCCGAAGCGGGGGATACGGCGCCGGGCCAGCTGCAGCGCCTGCGCATGCTGGCGCTTCTGGAGCTGCTCTATGCCACTGGCATGCGTGTCAGCGAACTGGTTACGCTTCCCGCCCGTGTGCTCGACCAGGAAGGCCGTTTCCTGATGATCCGCGGCAAGGGCAACAAGGAGCGGCTGGTGCCGCTGTCGCATTCGGCGATATCAGCGCTGAAATCCTACGGGCGCCTGCTGGCGGCGGAAAATGCCGTGGCGAAGCAGCCGCAGGAAAGCCCGTGGCTGTTTCCCGCCGCCTCGAAGGAGGGCTACCTGCCACGCCAGGTTTTCGCCCGCGACCTGAAGAACTTGGCAATCCGCGCCGGGCTGACGCCGTCGCTGATCTCGCCGCATGTCATGCGCCACGCCTTTGCCAGCCACCTGCTAGCCAATGGCGCCGATCTGCGCGTCGTGCAGGAACTCCTCGGCCATTCGGACATTTCGACCACACAGATCTACACGCATGTCCTGGAAGAGAGGCTGCAGCAGCTTGTCCAGACGCATCACCCCCTTGCCAAACAGGCGAAAAAGCACGAATAGGACCGGCGACAAGGGGCGGAGCCAGGAAAACGCCCCGGGCACAAGGAACGGAAACGCACCTCATGCACAATTATCTCGACTTCGAAAAGCCGATCTCCGACCTCGAAGGCAAGATTATCGAGCTGAAGAAGCTCGCCACGGAAGACGAGAGCATCGACACCACCGATGAAATCGGCAGGCTGGAGGTTCGCGTCCGCGAGGCGATCGTCGAAATCTATTCCAAGCTCAATCCCTGGCAGAAGACCCAGGTCGCCCGCCATCCGCAGCGGCCGCATTTCGTCGATTACGCCAAGACGCTGTTCCAGGAATTCACGCCGCTCGCCGGCGACCGCAAATTTTCCGAGGATGCCGCGATCCAGGCGGGCCTCGCGCGCTTCCGCGGCCAGCCCGTCGCCGTCATCGGCCAGGAAAAGGGCAACGACACCAAGAGCCGCCTGAAGCACAATTTCGGCAGCCCGCGGCCGGAAGGCTACCGCAAGGCGATCCGCATCCTCGAAATGGCCGATCGTTTCGGCCTGCCGGTGATTTCGCTGGTGGACACGGCTGGCGCCTATCCCGGCGTCGGCGCCGAAGAGCGCGGCCAGGCCGAGGCGATCGCCCGCTCGACGGAAAAATGTCTCGGCGTCAAGGTTCCCCTCGTGTCCATCGTCATCGGCGAAGGCGGCTCGGGCGGCGCGATCGCCATCGCCACCGGCAACAAGGTCTATATGCTCGAGCATTCGATCTACAGCGTCATCTCGCCGGAAGGCGCCGCCTCCATCCTCTGGCGCGATTCGACCCGCGCCCGGGAAGCGGCGACCAACATGAAGATCACTGCCGAGGACCTGAAATCGCTCGGCATCATCGACGGCATCATTTCCGAGCCGCTGGGCGGCGCCCATCGCGATCCCGACAGCGTCATTGCCGCGACCGGCGACATGATCGCCAATGCGCTCGGCGAAATGGCATCGCGTTCCGGCGAGCAGCTGCGCAACGAGCGACGCCAGAAATTCCTCAATATCGGCCGCAATCTCTAGAACAGGATGATTTTAGGCCCGGTTGGCCTAAAATCTGAATCCTGTTCTAAATTAAAGAGTAGAGCATGATGTCGTCCGAAAACCGCGCACACTTTTCGGCATCATGCTCTAAAACAGCCGGAAATCGCTGAGACTTTTCGGCATCATGTCCGAGACAAGTTCGGCTTTCGCCGATTGGGGCCAAATCTTGGCCACATTGATACTATCTGTAACATTCGCGCTTGCGGGGATGTTCGGGGCACGTCATAGGCTGGTAAGGTTTTATAAAGTATAAGCCGCCTATGATTCCTTCCAATGCCCGAACTCCATAGGCGGACCGGGTCGCTTTATCTTTATGGGCTAGTTTGGATGCGCATACGTCATTTTGCCTATGTTTCCCTCATGGCGCTGGCTCTTGCCGGCTGCAATGATGCGTTGGATACCGCGCAGGTCGATCTCTCCAAGGTCAAGAACAAGGTCGAGCAGCCGCTTCCTGCCCATATCCTCACCGCCATGTCCGCCAAGGGCATGGACCGCAATTCGCCGATCATGATCCGCATCTTCAAGGAAGAAGGTGCCATGGAGATCTGGAAGGCGAAGACCGACAACCGTTTCGACAAGATCGCCGATTACAAGATCTGCGCCTGGTCCGGCCGTCTCGGTCCCAAGGTAAAGACCGGCGACCGGCAGGCGCCGGAAGGTTTTTACGACCTGACGCGCGCCAACCTGAACCCCAACTCGAAATATTATCTGGCGATCAACACCGGCTTCCCGAACCGCTACGACGCGGCGAACGGCCGCAGCGGCTCCGATCTGATGATCCATGGCGCCTGCTCGTCCTCCGGCTGCTATTCGATGACTGACCAGCAGGTGCTTGAGATCTACGCCTTCGCCCGCGACGCCTTCAAGGGCGGCCAGTCGACCGTGCAGCTGCAGGCCTTCCCCTTCCGCATGAGCGCGGAAAACATGGTCAAGCATCGCCTCGACTCGAGCTACGACTTCTGGAAGATGCTGAAGGTCGGCTACGACAATTTCGAAGTGACCAAGCGCCCGCCCGAGGTGAACGTCTGCGAGAAGAAATACGTCTTCAACCAGCAGGCAACCGATGGCGGCGCCTTCAATGCCGCCGGCAAGTGCCCTGCTATGTCGACACCGCCGGCGCTGACGGCAGCGCTTTCCGCCTACGGCAAGACCTATGATGCCGACTATGCCAAGGCGATGGGCAAATTCGACGGCATGGCCTGGTATGATCCGTCCGAAGCCGAGCGCAAGGCGGTGGTCGCCAAGACCCGCAAGGGCCGCGAACTCGCTTATGCCCCGACCGGCACCTCGCTGGAAGCCGGCCGCATGGTCAAGGTTGCCGACCTCGAAGACATGATGGCCAAGCGCACCGCGCAGGGCATTGCCGCCAAGACCGCGCCGGGCGCCACACCTCTCGCCGCTGCACAGCCGCAGCCAATGGCAGTCGCTGCTGCGACCCCTGCGGCCGTCGCGACCCCAGCAGTGGTGCCGGTGCCGATGCCGAACCCCCTGGCCTATACGGCACCCGAACCGCAGGAAACCGCAGAAGTCGCGGCAAAGAAGCCGTTCTGGAAATTCTGGGCGCGGAACTGAACGGCTTGAACCCCGTTCTCTACGATCTTCGCGGCCTGAAATGCCCCTTCCCCGTGATCAAGACACGCAGGAAGCTTGCCGCCATGGCAAGCGGCACGCTCATCCGCGTCGACACCACCGATCCGCTGGCGGTGATCGACATGCCGCATTTCTGCAATGAGGACGGCCACGAGCTGGTCGAGACCGAAAAGACCGAAAACGGCCACCGCTTCCTGATCCGAAAGGGCTAAATCCGCATACCGGGAATGGCGAGCGGATTGTCGGACAGCGCGGCGCGATCGGGCATGTCGATGCGCGGCTTGCCGAGAAAGGCGTCGAACAGATCCTTGACGAAGGCTTCCGGCAGGTCCTTGGTGATCAGCACCATGCGCGTGCGCCGATCACCGGGGTCCGGCCAGGCGGCAAGCCGCACCGGCGGATGGAAGATGCTTTGGACGCCATGCAGCACCAGCGGCCGGTCCGGCCGGTCGGAGACGGAAACGATTGCCTTCATCCTCAGCAGCTTCTCGCCATGGGCGGAGCGCAAGAGATCGATGAACATGTCGAGCGCCATCGGATCGATCGGCTTTTCCTCGACGATCGAGAAAGAGCGGATCGAGGCATCGTGACGGTTGACGTCATGCGGGTCCTGATGCGCGTGATCATGGTGGTGATGGTGGCCGTGGTCTCCATCATGATCATGATTGTGATGATTGTGATGCGCCTCGTGCGCATTCTCGTCCTGCAGCCAGCGGCCGACATCGGCGATCTTCGTCGCCGGATCGTAGATGCCGTTGACGAGCACCGCGGCACTGCCTGCCTCGGTGCTGTCGGCATCCATCATCGTCGCGCGCGGATTGAGCGCCCGCAGGCGCTTTTCCAGAGCATCCCCTCCAGCTGTCCCGCCGGCCATCGCTTTTTTCGAGACGATCAGCCGGTCGGCGACCGCCGCCTGTTTGCGCGCTTCCTCGTGATTGTCGAGCGTCTTTAGCCCGTTTACCGCATCGACGACGGTAACGACGCCATCGAGTTCGAAATTCGTCGCAATGACGGGATTGCCCATGATTGCCTGCATGACCGGAGCAGGATCGGCAAGACCCGTCGTTTCGATGACGACACGCTTCACCGGCTTGACACGGCCGGTCTGCACGGCGTCCATCAGGTTTGCCAGCGTATCCACAAGCTCGCCGCGCACGGTGCAGCAGAGGCAGCCGTCTGAGAGTTCGATGATCGAATCGCCGGAGCTTTCGACCAGCAGATGATCGATGCCGACATCGCCGAATTCATTGATGATGACGGCTGCATCCTTCATCACCGGATCTTTGAGGATGCGGTTGAGCAGCGTCGATTTGCCGGCGCCGAGAAAGCCGGTCAGGATGGTGACCGGAATCCTGTCGTTGAGCGCGCTCATGTCGTTTTACCTTGAAAACCTATCTCAGAAAGATGTCGGGCGCGGCATCGGCACCGGCACGTTGGCTATCGCTCCGGCCGTATCGCCGGTCGCCACCTTTTCCGGCTGCTGAGCCGGTTGCGGATCCTGGCCGGGAATGAGACCGGCAAAGACAAAGCGCGGATCGTGGTCCATTTCCAGGATATAGGGCGACTGCACCCGCATGCGGCCGACCTCGTCGCGCGTTTCGCTGCGCACCTTGGCGCCCTTGGCGCTGCAGATATCGGCGGTGATGTCGGAAACCTGGTCTTGTCCCTGCCCATAAGGCTTCAGCGAACCCAGCGTGTCGCTGCCGGGAAACGGCGTGGTGAAACCCTTCTGCAAAAGGTTCGCCGTCGCATCGGCGCGCGCTGCGAGACTGTCGGTGCCGAGCACCACCGAGACGAGCGTATGGCCGTTGCGCGTCGCCGAGCCGATCTGGTTGAAGCCCGAGGCGCAGATGAAGCCGGTCTTCATGCCATCGGCGCCGGCGAAGCGGCCGATCAGCATGTTGAGGCTCGGCACATTCTGCTGGCCATTGGTGAAACCCTCCAGCGCGAAGTACCCGGCATATTGCGGAAAATCGCGGCGCAGCGCCACGGTCAGTACCGCAAGGTCGCGCGCCGTCGTATACTGCCCTTTGCCGGGCAGGCCATTCGGATTGACGAAATGCGAATCCGTCATGCCGAGCTTCAGCGCCTCGCCGTTCATCCGCGTCACGAAGGCTTCCTGGGTGCCGCCGACCGCTTCGGCGACCGCGACGGCAATGTCGTTGGCCGATTTCACCATCAGGATCTTCAGCGCGCTGTCGAGCGTCAGCTTCTGGCCCGGCTTGAAATACATCTTGGCGGCCGGCTGCGCGGCGGCGCGCTTGCTCATGACGATAGGCGTATCGAGGCTGATCTGGCCGGCGCGGATCGCGTCGAACACGGTATAGACGGTCATCAGCTTGGTCAGCGAGGCCGGATACCACTTGCGGAAGGCTTCTTCATGCTCGAGCACGCGGCCGGTCTGCACATCGACGAGAATATGCGGATTGGCCTGAGCAAGCGGAATGGAGGCAAGAAAACCGGCAGTCGCGGCGACCACGAAACTCAACGGCCGCAAAGCGGCAAACAAACGGAAGTGGCTCGTCGACACGGTTCGTCCTTCGGATATTAGGAAAATCTCGAAACCTTCACCTATTTATCCTATATGGCTATGACATGGCAAAGGTCATTGACTAAGTAATTTCCACAGCCTCACACGCAGCCTCACACCCCGGGGCCTCACACCCTTGTGATGCGATGAAAGATTGTCGGGATTTCATAACAGGAACGCGAATATGCCGATTTTGAACAGAGCCGCGGAATTGCAGGACGAAGTCGCCGAATGGCGCCGCCACATCCACGCCCGGCCCGAACTGCTTTTCGCGGTGGAAAACACGGCCGCCTTCGTTGCCGAAAAACTCAAGGAATTCGGCGTCGACGAGATCGTCACCGGCATCGGCCGCACCGGCGTCGTCGGCCTGATCAGGGGCAAGGGCGAAGGCCGCCGCACCGTTGGCCTGCGCGCCGACATGGACGCCCTGCCGCTGACCGAAATATCAGGCAAACCCTGGGCTTCGAAGACGCCCGGCAAGATGCATGCCTGCGGCCATGACGGCCACACCGCCATGCTGCTCGGCGCTGCGAAATATCTGGCCGAGACCCGCAACTTCAACGGCAATATCGCCGTCATCTTCCAGCCCGCCGAAGAAGGCGGCGGCGGCGGCAACCTGATGGTCAAGGACGGCATGATGGAGCGCTTCGGCATCGAAGAGGTCTACGGCATGCACAATCTGCCGGGCCTGCCGGTGGGCCAGTTCGCCACGCGCAAGGGCGCGATCATGGCGGCGACCGACGAATTCACCGTCACCGTCAAGGGTCGCGGCGGCCACGCTGCCCAGCCGCACCGGACGATCGACCCGATCGCCATTAGCGCCCAGATCGTCGCCAACCTGCAGATGATCGCCTCGCGCACCGCCGATCCGATCAGCTCGGTCGTCGTCTCGGTCACCAAGTTCAATGCCGGTTTCGCCCACAACGTCATTCCGAACGATGCGACCTTCGCCGGCACGGTGCGCACCCTCGACGCCGAGGTGCGCACGCTGGCCGAGACGCGGTTCCGCCAGATCGTCGAGGGCCTGGCCGCAGCCCACGGCGCCGAGGCCGAAATCAGCTTCCACCGCAACTACCCGGTCACTGTCAACCATCCCGACGAGACAGAGCATGCGGTGGCCACCGCCAGCGCCATTGCCGGCGAGGGCAACGTCAACGCCGAGATCGACCCGATGATGGGCGGCGAGGATTTCTCCTACATGCTGAACGCCCGCCCCGGCGCCTTCATCTTCATCGGCAACGGCGACAGCGCCGGCCTGCATAACCCGGCCTACGACTTCAACGACGAAGCCATCGCCCACGGCATCTCCTACTGGGTCCGCCTCGCCGAACAGCGCCTCGGCGTCTGACAACAATTAAGGCTTGGCTTCCCGCCAAGCCTTTTGTATGCATGGCATTCAGTGGTCCCGTAGCTCAGCAGGATAGAGCACCAGATTCCTAATCTGGGGGTCACGCGTTCGAATCGCGTCGGGATCACCATTTTGTCAATGACTTAACTAAAAGACCGTTGCTGCGTGTCACTGCCATTCTTCTCCGTTGCCAGCGATCCCACAGGAAAACGACGAATCCATGCAACACGGTGCGAGAACAGCATGGCTTATGCGTAAGCTGTAGTTCTAGAAGAGAACGGATCAAACACACAAAACCGACGCGGCTTCGGCACCTGAGAACGTGATATTTTCACAAAGGAAGTCGGATGGAATTTCGTCTCGTATTTGATGGTGACCTTCGTCCCCGAAAACGATCAAACCTTGAAGACATCCATCGAATCCGGATGGCGATTCATCCTCAAGTAGCGGCGTTGTGGCAGCATGAGCCGCTTTGTCACCTTCCGGAATGGCAAGGCGAGAAGAAACCAGGCAATTTAAGCGCTTAAACCGTGATCGATGAACAAGTCTTCATTGCGATTGCCTCAGAAGGCCTATTCATCCACGCCGAATTAGATATCCTCCTACTGCGCGCTCAGCCGCCGGGTATGCTCGTGTCAAACCTTGGAGATATAGATAATCGCATCAAGACACTTTTCGATGGCCTAAGAGTGCCAACCAAAAGTGAAGTGAACAACTTGAGAACAAGCGGCGTTACGATGCCCGAGAGAATTTTCTGCCTTATGGAAGACGACAATCTGATCAGCAAACTCAGTGTTTCTACCGATCGTCTACTCGGAGAGTTGAACGATGCTAATCGAACACTTGCGATCATAAATGTGAAGCTTCGTCCGACACGCGTGACCATGGATAACTTAGGCTTGATCGCATGACGGGGACTGACTTCACTGAGACTGCATCGGGTCAAATTTTGGCGGGCGCACACTCTATCTGAGCGCTGCGACAGAATCGCGATAATCAAGCCCGTAGTCTGACCTATCGGCACTGCTGCAGCCGCCTACTATCACAGTGCCTAGATATGCTCTGCGGTAATTGGTCTATCGCCAGCACGCGGCTAGTGCGAAAACCGTTCGATCTTCGGCGCGCCGCATTTACCGCCGCTTGGTTCAGGGCACCTGGCGATCGACCCTCCCCGTCCTCACCACCCGCCGCGTGCCCAGCCCCAACAGCGCGGCCACCATCCAGCCGCCGATAAAACCGATCGCACCCCAAACAAGGCCGGCGAAACTGACGGGCACACCCGGCACGAAATCCCGCCAGGTATTGGCGAAAACGACATCATCCGGCTCGCCCAACAGCACGAAGGGCTTGGCGACGGGGGCGGCGGTGCCGAGTTTCAGCTGCTGCGACAGCAGCGTTTCGTAGCGCGCAATCGTGCTTTGCATCGAGACGCCGCGGTCGCGCAGGAAATCGTCGGAGGATTGTGCATAGGTGTTCAGCGCCTGCTGTCGGTCGAGGTGGTGTGCGGCTGCCTGTCTGTTGAAATCCTCGACGATGATGCGCAATTCGTCGATCGCCCCGCCGATCCGCTGGCGGTATTGCTGGGCAAATTCCGGCGCCTGCGAAAAGACCGTGCCGCCGGCAAGCCCGGCGACGATGGCGATGATCCTGGCGATTGGTCCCATTCTCGATGCCTCCGGCTCTCCTCAGCGCCAACGCGCGTCGCGATCTTTCAGATACGCTGGTCGCGCTTTAGTTCTTTGTTTTACGCATGTCGTTATCGCAAAACCGCGGACACTTTTGCGCGACATGCTTTAACGATCCGCGGCCGCAAAGGTTTCGCAACGACACAATCGGTAACGCTATGTGATTGAACCGACAGCGCTTCCGGCGAGTTGCTCCCGTGACCAACTCAGAAAGAAAGACTTGTCATGAAACAGATTATCCTTGCCTGCACACTCGCCGCCGCATCCATTTTTTCCGCCATGCCGTCCCAGGCGGCCAGCGTCACCATCACCACGGATGACGCACGGCCCTACTATCGCCATGCCGAACGGCCCCACTATCGTTATGCGGAACGGCCCTATTATCGGGAGCACGTGAGGCAGCGCCACGTGTCCCGCGATTGCTTCACCAAGACGGAAAAAATTCGCCGTCACGGCCATACGGTCATCGAGGAAACCCGGGTCTGCCGATAGGCGATCCAAGCACGAAGCCCGGCTGATCAGCCCAGCCCCTAACGGAAATGTGGAATACTTTCTGTAGCAAATATCTGTCGCGAAACTCCAACTTTTGCGAGTGAGTTTCGCGACAAGCCATCCTCGTGGAAGGGCAACACCGGCCTACAGTGGCTTTCGGAAGAACACGACGCGCTGTGTCTCCTCAAATCCTAAAGCGGTATGGAGCGCATGGCTGGCTGAATTCTCAAGCGGCGCGTCAGAGCCAAACTCAACACACCCAAGCGGCTTCCCCCAATCGGCAACAGCATTGCACAGCAATCGTGCGATACCTTTTCGCCTGTCAACGGGCCGGACATAAATCCCTTCGAGGAATAGAACGGGCGAGCTGCTGCATCCATTCACATAATCATGTCGCAAAGTGGCTTCAGCAAACCCGACAGCTTCATTCGCAGCATTTCGAGCGATGAACGCGACGGCTTCTCCACTTTCTGAAAGAAACGCCCGGCCCAACTCAGCTCGATGATCGTCAAGCGAGTGATGCGACCATAGCGCAACGCGAAGCTGCGCCCATGGCTCAACATCTTTTATAGTCCCAATCTCGATAGTCGATTCCATATTGCGGCTGCCTTCTTGTCGCAAAAATCCCAATTAACGCGACAGTTTGGGACAGGTGTGTGCGCAGAATGCTTCACGAAGATATTTCCGGCAAGATGAACCGCCCCAAACACCCATGCCACAGGGATTCGGCACCAGTATCTACTTGGATTCCACATTTCGGTTAGGGGCTGGGCTGATTAGCCGGGCTTTTTATTTGATCTCTTGATGCGGAACTTCGCCATATCAGCCGCGTTATTCGCCAAAAGGGAGTGAGTGTCATGCGTATCAAGATGAGTCTTTTGGCAATCGCCTATGTCGCCGTCAGCGCCGTGCTGCTTGCCATCGCCTATCACCCGCACGGGTCGGTTGCCCTGCAGAAGACCGATCGTATGGCCGGTTCGTCCTTCCTCGTCGAGCGCTTCGCCGGTTGATCGGCTGAGCGCTCATTGAGAGAGGACGACGCGAAAGCGCTCCCCGTCAATGCCGATCATTGATCGGAGGTCCGCCGAGCAGGATCCGGTTCTGCACCGAATGCACACCTTCGACGGCCTTGGCAACCACGGTCGCCCGTTCGATCTCGCCGACCGTGCCGACGGTGCCGGTCAGCACGATCTGGTCGTTCTCCATCGTCACTTCAACATCGGCCGCATCGATGCCCCCGGCAATCGCCAGCGCATTGGCGACGGCCGCTTCGACCGATGCGCGATTGGAAATTTCCGCTTCCATCTCGGGCTCGAGCCCGTGAAATGTCTGCTCCTTGAAAACCATGATCCGTTCCTCCTTAAAGCCAGGGCGTCGATCCCGGGCGTCAAACCTGCGGAGGAAACGCCCGTCGGCCGGATTTGGTTGCAGCGCCGCTACCAGTTGAGGCGATAGCGCAGATTGACGCTGCCGGCCTCGCTCGCCGAAAACGGATTGTTGACCGAGGCATCGAGATTGAGGTTCGGCAGGATCGCCTGGTTGACGGCAACCGTGCTCGAAAAGTCGCCGCTGGCATTGCTGACGCCTGCGCCCGCCGAAAGCGACGTTCCCGTCCAGGGATAGATCAGCTTCAGCGCCTGCGAGGCCGTCACCGAGGCTTGTTTGATATCGACCGCGTCATATTGGACACTGATGGATCGGCTCGATTGCATGTCGAGCGAGTCCGACAGGATCCAGCTGCGTGAGCGGCTGAGCGTCAGCGCGCCGCTGCCGCGCAGCGTATCGACGTTGATGCTTGCGCCCCGCTGTGATTGGCCTGCCGGCGTAACGCTGGTCCTGTCGATCCGGCCCCAGAGCATCGCCTGTCCGGAATCGGGCAGCGGCGCCCCGCCTTTGGTCGACGCCAGGCCAATATCGGCACCGGCGCTGGTTTCCCATTCCGCCGGCAGACGAAAACCCATCGTCGCCTTGTAGGACCGGTCGGAGAGTTTGGCCGGCGACCAGATCAGCAGATCATCCGCCCTCGTCGCAGTGGCGAGCGAGGTTACGATGGCAAAAACAATGCACGCTATTTTGAATGTCGTCATGAAGTCCGAACGTTTCCAGACATGGCGCCGCAGCGCCGAAACCGACGCAGCAACGCGTCTGAATGCGCTCGCAGCGAACGCGATGAAGGATTGCGGCCAAGCCGCCTATCCCGGTTTCATCCTCGATTTTAATGTTTGACCGGAAAGGCCAGCGGCACCTCAGTGCCTGTGCTTCTTGGGACGCCTCGGCGCCCCGAATTGACCATGCGGCCGTGAACGGCGCGACGGAATTTCGATTCCGCCAGCAACGCTACAAGGATCACACCCAGCCGCCGCTCTGTAAACCCCTTGAGGGATGAAATCTGCTGCACCGCACACTTGCCGCCCCCTCCAAAGCCTAGTAGAGCCTCAGCCTACGAGAGAAACTTTCGCGAAATTGCATATGATGACCGGCAAAACCGCGCCGCGGCGCCTCAGCATCTTCGGATCGACCGGCTCGATCGGCCAAAACACCCTCAATGTCGTCGATCACCTGGGCGGGCGGGAGAATTTCGAAATCTCCGTACTAACAGGCAACGGCAATGTCGAATTGCTGGCCCGGCAGGCGAAATCATCCGGCGCGCTGATGGCGGTGACGGCAAACGACCGGCATTACGAATCACTGAAGAGCGCACTTTCGGGCAGCGGCGTTGCCGTCGCGGCCGGAAAATCCGGCCTGATGGAAGCCGCAGACCGTGAAGCCGACTGGGTGATGGCGGCCATCGTCGGCACGGCGGGGCTGGCACCGACCCTTGCCGCCGCACGCCGCGGCGCCGATATCGCCCTTGCCAACAAGGAATGCCTGGTCTCGGCCGGCGATCTCTTCCTGGCAACGATCCGGGAAGGCGGCGGCAGGCTGCTTCCCGTCGACAGCGAGCACAATGCGATTTTCCAGGTGCTGGAAGAAAACCAGCGCCACGCCGTCGAGCGCGTCATTCTGACGGCCTCCGGCGGCCCCTTCCGCACCGCCTCGCGCCAGGAGATGGCCGGCGTGACGGTGGAAACCGCACGCGCCCACCCGAACTGGTCGATGGGATTGAAGATCTCGATCGACAGCGCCTCGATGTTCAACAAGGCGCTGGAGATGATCGAAGCCCGGCATCTCTTCAGCCTGAAGCCCGAACAGATCGAAGTCATCTTCCATCCGCAATCGATCATCCATTCGATGGTCGGTTATACCGACGGATCGGTGCTGGCCCAGCTCGGCGCCCCCGATATGCGCACGGCCATCGGTTATGCCTTGGCCTTTCCGCGCCGGCCGAACCTGCCGATCGAGCGGCTGGATTTCGCCAAGCTCGCCAGGCTGGATTTCGAGGCGCCGGATGAGCTGCGGTTTCCGGCATTGCGGCTGGCGCGCCTGGCGATGACGCGCGGCGGCGTTCAGGGCGCGGTGCTGAACGGCGCCAAGGAAGTGGCGCTCGAAGCCTTCATCGAAGGGCGGCTGTCCTTCCTTGCCATGGCCGAGATCACCGAAAGGGTGATGGACGACCTAGCCGGCCTGCCGCCGGCAGCCGATATGGACGATGTCTTCGCCGCCGACAGGCAGGCGCGGCAGCGGGCGTCGGAGCTGATGACCCTCGCGGTCGCCGAGTGAAGGTCCGAGCCGGACGCTCGCCGAGCGGCCAGCTTGCCATCGTCAACGCTATTACCGCAGCCGGTTGCCACCCTCATCGAACAATCGGCAATCCGACCGCTCGAACAGCAGGCTGACCTGCTCGCCCGCCGCAATGCTGATCGGCGAGCGATGCTCGACGGTGAGCGACTGACCATCGGCAAGCTGGCAATAGAGATATTGCGTTCCGCCGAGATACTCCGAAAAATCCACCTTGGCCGTCAGACTGCCCGCCAGGTCCGACGCCACCGTCAGATGTTCCGGCCGCAGGCCGAGCGTCACCGCCGCACCCACCGGCCTGTCTGCCGGCGGCAGGCCGCTTTCGATCTGCTTGCCGGCGACTTCGACCAGGCTTCCCTCGCCCCAGCGGGCATTCAAGAGGTTCATCCGGGGCGAGCCGATGAAGCCCGCGACGAAAGTATTGGCGGGGTTCTCGTAGATTTCCCGTGGCGTTCCGGCCTGTTCGACGCGGCCGTCGCGCAGCACGACGATCTTGTCGGCGAGCGTCATCGCCTCGGTCTGGTCGTGCGTGACATAGATCATCGTATTGCCGAGCTCGCGGTGCAGGCGGGCAATCTCGATGCGCATCGAAACCCTGAGTTCCGCATCGAGATTGGACAGCGGCTCGTCGAACAGGAAGACATCGGGCTTGCGCACGATCGCCCGGCCGATCGCCACACGCTGACGCTGGCCGCCGGAAAGCTGCCCGGGCCGCCGGTCGAGAAGATGGTCGATCTTCAGGATGGCCGAGGCTGCCTTGACGCGCGTCTCGATCTCGGCCGCATTGGTACGCGCCATCTTCAGCCCGAAAGCCAGATTGTCGCGCACGCTCATATGCGGGTAGAGCGCATAGGACTGGAAGACCATGGCGATACCGCGCTCGGACGGATCGAGATCGGTGACGTTGCGTCCCTTGATCTCGACCTCGCCGTCGGTGACATCTTCCAGGCCGGCGATCATCCGAAGCAGCGTCGATTTTCCACAGCCCGACGGGCCGACGAAGACGACGAATTCACCTTCTTCGATCGTGAGGTCGATCCCGTGGACCACCTGCAGATTGCCATAGCTTTTTCGCACGTCCTGGAGCACGACGCTCTTGTTTGCCATACCGTTCGTCATCCCCAAACGACCTACTTGTCCGACTGGACCCAGACGAGCATCTCTCCCGGCCCGCGGTTGTCCCAGAGATGATAGGGCACGAAACGCGCGGTGGCGACCTGCCTTTCCGCCGGCGCCTGGCGATAGAGCGGTGTTCCCCAGTTCCGCGTCTCCTCGCGCTCGACCTTGAGATCAAGGGCGACGGCATCGTTGAGATCCCTAAGCACGACGGTTTCGGCGGCCGGGAGCTCGCGGGGCAGGATGATGGCGTTGAGATCTTCGCCATTGTCGGTCGTTTCGACGCAATAGACCAGCGGGCCGCGCATCAAGGCGACGCGGCCGGCATCCTGGCGCACCTTCGGATTGGCATATTGCGGGCGAAGTGCCAGCGGCAGATAGAGATCGATACGATCGCCGTCGGCCCATTGGCGGTCGATCCTGGCATATCCGTCGCGGATATTGGCGTCGAGATCGAGCACTGCTCCATTGACGCTGAGAGTGGCACCCTCCGCCCAGTCCGGAATGCGCAGCGACAGCGCGAACCTTGCCGGCGTCTTGAGTCTTGTGGTAAAGGCCACCGCGCCGTCCCAGGGATAGTTGGTGGTCTGCTCAAGTTGCCCTTCAGCGCCGTTGGCAAGCTTCAGCCGTGCGGTGCTTTCGCCGTAGAGATGCACGGCAATTTCATCGTCGGCGACGGCATACATATACGAGCCGATCGAGGTCACCAGCCTGGCAATATTCGGCGGGCAGCACGGGCAATGGTGCCATTTCCAGCGATGGTGTTTGCCGGCACTTTCGAGCGGATTGTCATAGAAGAAGGTCTTGCCGTCGGTCGAAAGCCCCGGCAGCGCGCCGTTGTAAAGTGCCTGTTCCATGATATCGGCATAACGACGATCCGGGCCGCGCCCGAGCATGCGGCTTGCCCAGAACACCAGGCCAACCGAGGCGCAGGTTTCGGCGTAAGCCGTGGCGTTGGGCAGGTCATAATAATCGGTGAAGCCTTCATTGGAGGCGGCCGGGCCGATGCCGCCGGTGATGTACATCTGCTTGGTGGTCAGATCGTCCCACAGTGTTTCCAGCGCCGCCGTCAGGCTGTCGTCCTTATATTCGGTGGCGATATCGGCCATGCCGGAATAGAGGTACATGGCGCGCACGGCGTGGCCGACGACCTTGGTCTGCTCGCGCACCGGCTGGTGCGCCTGCGCATATTCATAGGTTTTCTGATGATAGTCGGACAGGCTGCGGCCGTCGCGGCTGGCTTCCGCCGTGAAGAAATGCGGCTCGGTGCCGCGCTCGTCGATGAAGAATTTCGACAGTTCGAGATATTTCTTTTCGCCGGTGACGCGGGCAAGCTTGACCAGCGCAAGCTCGACCTCTTCGTGGCCGCAATAGCCGGGGAACTGGCCTTCACCATGGCCGAATATCGTGATCATGTAATCGGCAAAGCGGCACATGATATCGAGCAGCTTGCGTTTGCCGGTTGCCTGATAATAGGCGACCGCGGCTTCCATCAGATGGCCGGCGCAATAAAGCTCGTGATGGTCGCGCAGATTGGTCCAGCGGCGGGCGGGCTCGACACGCTGGAACCAGGCGTTCAGATAACCGTCCTTGTCCTGCAGCCTTTCATACATGTCGATGATTTCGTCGGCCCGCGCTTCCAGCTTCGGGTTCGGGCGGCGATAGAGCGAATAGGCGATGGTCTCGATCGACTTGCCGAGGTCGGAATCCCAGAACATCTGCGTCGTCCCGCCCCAGGGCTGGATGGGGATGACGACGCCGGGGCTCGGCTGGGAGACATCGATCGCCGTCAGCATGCCGGCCTCGACGCAGCGGTCGAGCAGGGTCTCGGCAGTGGAATTGCAGACGGCGTCCTGCCATTTGCCCCAGAAGCCGCCGAGCTCCACATCGGGAACGGCGACGGGACGAAACTGGCGGTCGTTGCTTGATTTGGTCATGAGCTCGATTTTCCCTCAGTTATTTCACCGCGCCGGCCATCAGCCCGCGCATGTAGTAGCGTTGCAGGAGCAGGAAGACGATCAGGCAAGGGATCGTCATGACGACGACACCGGCCTGGACCGCTCCCCAGTTGATGGCGCCGAGCCGTCCGGCGCGAACCGCCGTCATCAGCACCGGCAGGGTGTATTTCTCATTGCTGGAGAGCAGCACCAGGGCTGCCAGAAACTCGTTCCAGGCATTGAGGAAGGCAAAGATCGCCACCGTCGCCACACCTGGAAGCACCAGCGGCAGCAGAACGCGGACCAAGAGCCGGAGGTCACGCGCGCCATCGATGCGTGCTGCCTCCTCGATCTCCTTCGGCACCGCATCGAAGGCGTTGCGCATCATGAAAACCGAGAAGGGCAGCTGCAGCGTCACATAGACCAGCGTCAGCCCGAGCAGCGAATTGTTGAGGCCGAGTTTTGCCAGGATGATGAAGAGCGGTGTCAGGATCGACTGGAACGGGATCATCAAAGTGGTGATGATCAGCACGAAGAGCGCATTCTTCAGCGGGAACCGATAGCGCGAGAAGCCATAGCCGGCGAGCAGGCTGACGCCGACGGTGAGCACCACGGTGGCGACCGAGACGAACAGCGAGTTGATCATATGCTGCCAGATGCCGGCGCCGAACGTATCGAGCAGCGCGTAGGAATCGATGCTGACACCGGATGTCGGCCACGGCGGCAAGGGCGGCAGGCTGGCCTCCGTGCCATGCCGGAAGGAGGACAACAGCGTGATCACGAAGGGGGCGAGAAAGAAGATCGAGATGGCGATGCCGGTGAGATGATAGGCCGACTTCACGCGGAAGGCTTTGCGCGCCCGGCGTTCCCTTGAGGTGATCATGGACGCTCCTCCCCGACGCGCAGCAGCCAGAGCTGCACGATGCTGATCGCCATCAGGATGGCGAGCAGCACGATCGACAGCGCTGCGCCATAACCGAGATTGAACGACACGAAGGACTGATTGAAGATGTAGTAGACCACCGAGATCATCTTGTTCTGCGGTCCGCCCGACGTCATGATGTAGAACTGGTCGAAGGCGAGAATCGAGCCGGTGACGGAGACGATCAGCGCCAGCGCGATCGTCTTGCGCATCAGCGGCAGCGTCAGATGCCGGAAACGCTGCCAGCGGCCGGCGCCATCAATGCGGGCGGCCTCGGTCAGCTCGGACGGAATGGCCTGCAGCCCAGTCAGAAGAATGATCATGGTGAAACCTGCGATCTTCCAGACGACCATCACCACGATCGTCAGAAAGGCGGTGTCGAAGGTCGCTAGAAGATTGGGGCTCTTTTCGACCAGGCCGAGCGCTTTCAAGGCCGGGCCGATGAAGCCGCTATCGACATTGGCAAGCCAGACCCAGAGCAGCGAGGCGGTGGCGAGGCCGACGACAACCGGCAGGAAGATCACCGTGCGATAGGCGCTGACGAACTGCCGTTCCTTCTCGACGAAGATCGCCAGCGGAAAGGCGACGGCGAAGATGGCGACGGTGACGATGAGCGTATAATAGGCGGTGAAAGAGAGCGCCGTCATGAAGCGGGTGTCGTTGACCATGCGGTAATAATTGTTGAAGCCGATCCAGCGCGATGCCCCCATCAGCGGCCAGTTGTGAAGGCTCATCCATCCGGTGAACAGCACCGGCATGAGGAAGAAGACGATGACCAGCGCCATGGCCGGCGCGATATAGGCAAGGCCGCGCCAGTTCGATTGACGTCGTCGCCTGCGCCGAGGCAATAGAATCTCTGGACCGGAACCGGTCATCGAAACGCTCCGCATCTGTCGGTTGGGATTTGGCCGGGAAGCTGCCACCGCTCCCCGGCCGCGGCCGGGAGAGAGTTATTGGCCGCTATCGATGATCGATTGCATTTCCGACTGGGCGCTCGAAAACGCGCCGTCGACATCGTCGCCGAAGATCGCGGCGTTGGTGAAGCTCGCCCACGGCCCGTTGGCGCTGTTGATCAGGTCGTTGAACTGCAGCGTATAGGGGGTCTTGGCCACACTGATCGCTTTGAGGCCGACCTGCATGCGCGGGTCGAGACCTTGCAGCACCTTGTCGGCGATATCGCCGCGTGTCGGCAGGCTGCCGTACTTTGCCATGATCTTCTGGCCGTCCTCCGAATAGACATATTCGAGGAAGCCCTTCACCGCGTCGATCTTCTTCGTGCCCTTGGTGATGACGAAATTGTCGCCGCCGGCAAAGGACGACGGCTTGCCATCGACGCCCGGAATGAGGGTCACGCCGAAATTGATATCGGGATGCTCGGTCACCAGCGTGCCGATGGCAAAGGCGCCGAGGGTCTGCTGGCCGATCTTGCCATTGGTGAAGGTCAGGAAATTGGCGCCGGTGTCGCTGGCGGCACCCGCCGGCACCAGGTCCTTCTTGATCATGTTGCGGTAGATATCGACGGCCTTACGCATCTGCGGCGTATCGAGCGTCGCCTTTTTGCTGTCGGCCGACAGGATATCGGCGCCCGCACCCCAGGTGAGCGGCGTGAAGGTGAAGATCATGCAGCCGCCGCAGCCGCCGCCGGAGAAATAGAAGCCGTAGGTATCGTCACCGAGCGCCCGGATCTTCTCGGCGTTGGCGGTGATTTCATCCCAGTTGGCCGGCGCCTTTTCCGGGTCGAGACCGGCTTTCTTGTAGAGATCCTTGTTCCAGGCAAAGACCGATGTCTCCACCGAAAGCGGCAGGCCGTAAATCTTGTCCTGATAGGTGCCGAGGCGGACATGCGACGGCGATAGCGAGTTGAAATAGGGCAGCGATTTTGCCCAGTCCGTCAGGTCCTCCAGCTGGCCGGCGGCAGCAAAGGCAGGATTATAGATCAGATCCATCGACAGCGCGTCCGGCGCCTGCCCGCCGGCAATCGCCGTCGCATATTTCTGCACCAGTTCGGAGAACGGCACCTCGGTCATCACGACCTTGTTCTCATGGCCGGAATTATAGGCTTCGACGACTTTCTTGAAGGCGTCGCCGATGCCGGATCGAACCCACATTTCGACATTTTCAGCCGCCGACGCAGCCGAAAACAGACATAGACTGGCGATGCTGGTCGCCGCCAAAAGACGCTTGATCATGACACTCCTCCCGATATGGCGCATCTCCCTGCGCCTTTGCTCATTCCCTCGAGGTCTTACCCCCGCATGACTGCCGGACGATCAGCCGGCACGGCAATTTCCGCACGCCCGGCTCGACCGGCCGTCCTTCCGCAAGCGCCAACACCGTCAATCCGGCCTGCCGCCCGAGCTCCTTCAACTCCATATCCACCGTCGTCAGCGGCGGCCGGGTCTGGGCCGCGACAATCTCCCAATTGTCGAAGCCGATCACCGAGACATCCTGCGGCACCTTGACGCCGCGCTCGCGCAGCGCATCGGCGGCACCACGGGCAATCTGGTCATTGCCGCAGAACAGTGCGTCGGGCTTTTCTCCCGGCCTCTGCCAAAGCTGCTCCACCGCCTCGTGGCCCCAGCTTTCCGACCAGACGCCGTAGAGCACCGGCTCGCGGTGGCCTGCCACCGCATGGTAGGCGCCGGCCCGCTCGCGCACCGAAAAGAACTCTTCCGGCCCGGTGATATGCGCAATCCGCCGCCGCCCGACCTTGGCCAGCCATTCCACCGCCAGTCTCGCGCCCTGTTCGTCGTCCGAACGGAAGGTAACGCTGTTCTGCGTCCCCTCGGTGAAGGCGTAGACGACAGGCACATGCAAGTTCGACAGATCGACAGGCAGACGCCTGTCCAGCCGCTTTCCCGTGGCGATGATGCCATCGACCTGCTTGTCGAGCATCGCATCGACATGGATCTGGGCGAGCGCCGGATCGTCCTCGATGGCGCAGAGGAAAACCGAAACCCCATGATCGACCAGAGCGTCCGAAATACCCGCCATCACAGGCAGGGTGAAACGGCCGTAGGTGTCGTTGGTCAAGAGCCCGATAGTGAAGCTGCGTTTGCTGAGAAGCCCTCTCGCCAGCGCATTCGGCCGATAGCCGATTTCGCCGGCGATCCGCTTCACCCGCTCGCGCGTTTCCGCGCCCATCCGGCCGGTGTCATTGAGCGCCTTCGACGCCGTCGAAATGCTCACCCCGGCAGCCGAGGCCACCTCATGGATGGTGATCCTGCCTCTTTTTCCTCCCGCTATGTTCAGAGTTTCCTCCTTCTGAAGTGGCTTGAGAAAAGCTTTTACCAACTGCTGTGTCAAGTGAGAAAAGGTTTTCTCACGCAAACCGGGAGATCCGGATCAGGGAAAGACCGTGCGCGGATAAGTGCAAACGCAAAGGAGGATCCGAGCGCATCGATCGAACCGATGGTGATATATCGTGGTCTTGAGACCTAAGCAGCGCGAGTGAAATTCCAGGCGGGCGCAGGGAAGTTGCAGGGGCGCCCTTGCGGAAACAGGACGATCGCAGTCAGGACCTCCAATGGGAGGTCCTGAACTATGACGGAGCGATCATCGAAAAATCAGGCGACGTGCCTTGCCAGCGCGCAGCGCGACCAGAGCGAATGCAGCGCCTCGACCAGATGGGCGATATCGGCGTCGGAATGCAGCGGCGTCGGGGTGATGCGTAGCCGCTCGGTCTTCTTCGGCACGGTGGGATAGTTGATCGGCTGGACATAGACGCCGCAATTGTCGAGCAACAGGTCGGAGATCCACTTGCACTTGGCCGCATCGCCGACCAGCACCGGCACGATATGGCTCGGATTGGGCACATGCGGAATGCCGCGCTGATCGAGCAGCGCCCTGAGCTTGCGGACCCGGTCCTGATGGCGGGCGCGCTCGAACTGGCTGACCTTCAGGTGCTGGATCGAGGCGACCGCACCGGCGGCAAGCGCCGGCGGCAGCGCCGTGGTGAAGATGAAGCCCGAGGCAAACGAGCGGATGAAATCGCAAAGGGCTGCCGACGCGGCGATATAGCCGCCCATCACCCCGAAAGCCTTGCCGAGCGTGCCCTCGATCACCGTCAGCCGGTCCATCAGCCCCTCGCGCTCGGCTATGCCGCCGCCGCGCGGGCCGTACATGCCGACCGCATGCACTTCGTCGAGATAGGTCATCGCGCCGTATTTGTCGGCGAGGTCGCAGATTTCCTTGATCGGGGCGATATCGCCATCCATCGAATAGACGCTTTCGAAGGCAATCAGCTTCGGCGCCTTCGGATCGGCGGCCTTAAGCCTGGCTTCGAGATCGGCGACGTCATTGTGCTTCCAGATCACCTTGTCGCACTTGGCATGACGGATGCCCTCGATCATCGAGGCATGGTTCAGCGCGTCGGAGAAGATGATCAGGCCGGGAATTTTGGCGCCGAGCGTGCCGAGTGCCGCCCAGTTGGACACATAGCCCGAGGTGAAGATCAGTGCCGATTCCTTGGCGTGCAGATCGGCAAGTTCACGTTCGAGCATGACGTGATAGTGGGTGGTGCCAGAAATATTCCGGGTGCCTCCCGCACCCGCGCCACAGTGGTCGATGGCGCTTTTCATCGCCTCGATCACCTTCGGGTTCTGGCCCATGCCGAGATAATCGTTGGAGCACCAGACCGTGACTTCTTTTTCGCCATCGGCCGTATGGCGCGTCGCGCGCGGGAAATTACCGCGGTGGCGCTCGAGATCGGCAAAAACGCGGTAGCGGCCCTCGGCATGCAGCCCGTCTAGCTCGTTTTTGAAAAACGCTTCGAAATCCATCTTATGCTCCAGTATCGCGCGGCCGTTCTTGCCGACCGGACGTCCGCGCGTCAATGCTTACCCTTTGCTTTACCATCAACTGCGGCAAATGGCCCAGTTTTTTGAATGATTCCAGATAAAAAATCTGCATGTGGCGATCAATGAAATTGATCCGGCAGACCCGGCAGAGTTTGCCGATCGCCGCAAGCACGACGACGGCCGGTATCGCAAAAAAATCGGCGCGCCGGTGGACAACCCTTTCTTCCGACATAGTTTTCGGTCTAGCCTGAGAAAAATAAAAGGGACGACCTTTGCCCGTTGGGCAACAACCTCGGAGAAAAAAAGATGAAGAAAGCTGTCATACTCGCATTGGTCGGACTGTCGATCGCAAGCTGCACGCCGACCCAACAGGGCGCCGGCATCGGCGCTGCCTCAGGCGCCGTCATCGGCGGTGTAGTCACCGGCAATGTTCGTGGCGCTGCGGTCGGCGCCGCTATCGGCGGCGTATCCGGCGCGCTGATCGGCAGCGTCGCCGAACAGCCCGGCCAGTGCTACTATCGCGACCGCTACGGCCGCCGCTACATTGATAGCTGCCCGCGCTGAGAACCCCTTACAAACCGTCACATTCAGGAAATCCCGGACACACCTCCGGGATTTTTTGTACTAAATTAGAGCGCGGGCAATTTAAAATGGTACACCCCGCGCGTTTTTGTCGCTAAGCTGTTCACGGCTGGGCAACGAAGCTTCATTGTAGACGTAACCAAAAGCGGCGTATGCGGATTAGAGGGACAAGCCCGAAAACAGGTACTGCGTATCGGCGAACAGGCACCATGATGGTGGTCGCAGCGGCAGCTGCGTTCTCACCGGTCCTGATCGGCGACGCTTACGCCTTCAAGCTTTTCGGCATCACCATCTTCGGCAAGGACGAAGACGAAGGTCAACAGGTGCCCGATCCGGTGCGCTACCATGTCGACCTGAAGGCCGATACCGCCGATCCCGACCTGAAAGAAGCGCTGGAAAACAGTTCCCGTCTTGTCGGTGACCAGAAGCAGCCGGTTTCGGGCGATCTCGGCGTCGTCGTCAAGGCCCGCGACGACCGTGAGCGGCTGATCGCCACCCTGTATGAAAAAGCCCGTTATGGCGGCGTGGTGACGATCACCATCGACGGCAAGAATATCGACGACCTGCCGCCCAACCCGACATTCGACCGGTCCGCGCCGGTCCCGGTCACCGTCGACATTGCGCCCGGCCCGATCTTCAAGGTCAGGGAGGTGCAGTTCGGCGGCGATGCCGCAAACCACAATCCCGCCGATTACGATCTGGCTCCGGGCGCTCAGGCCGGCTCGCTTGCCATCATCAAGGCCGGCGACAAGATCGTCGAGCAGTTGAAGAGCGAGGGCCGGCCGTTTGCCAAGCTGACCGAACGCAAGGTCGTCGCCGATCACAACAGCGATACCGTCGATATCGTGCTTGCGGCCGAAGGTGGCCCGGTCGCCCCGATCGGCGATGTCGGCATCACCGGCGAGAAGACCGTCAAGCCAGGTTTCATCCAGCGTTATTCCCGGCTCGACAAGGGCGAAGCCTATTCCCCGGAGACGCTGAAGAAAGCCGGCGAGCGGCTTCGCGCCCTCGGCGTCTTTTCAAGCGTCACCATTCATGAAGCCGATGCGCTGGCGCCGGATGGCACCTTGCCGATGACGATCGAGGTCTCCGAAGGCAAGCGGCGCTATTTCGGCGTCGGCGCCCAATATTCGACCACCGACGGCTTCGGCGTTCAGGGCTATTGGGGCCACCGCAATCTGTTCGGCGAAGCCGAAACGCTGCGGATCGAGGGCTCGGTCTCGCGGCTTGGCGAAACCACGGATGTCGGCAACCTCGACTATTCCGCCGGTATCCTTTTCACCAAGCCCGGCGCTTTCTTCCCGGCCGCGACGCTGAAGGCCGGCATCGTTGCCAAGACCGAAAATCCGGATGCCTATAATGCAACGCTCGTCACCGCCTCGCTCGGCCTGTCTTACGAGCTGACCGACCGGGACACGATCTCGGCGAGCGGCGAGGTCAGCTGGGAACGCGACGACGACGCCTTCGGCACCAACGACTATCTGACCTTCACCCTGCCGCTGCAATATGACCGCGACGCACGCGACGACAAGTTCAACCCGACCGAGGGCTATCGCGCGACATTTTCGGCTAAGCCCGGTTACGAGATCTTCAACGCCACGCCCTATGCGGCATTCCAGGGCTCGATCTCCGGCTATCTGCCGTTCGGCGCCGAGGACGGCGTGGTGCTGGCCGGCAAGGTCGCCGCCGGTGTCCTGATCGGCGGCGGCGGCATCGAGAACATTCCCGCCACGCAGCGCTTCTTTGCCGGCGGCGGCGGCTCGGTGCGCGGATACAGCTATCAGGAAATCTCGCCCTATAACGACAATGGCGATCCGACCGGCGGCCGCTCCTATGTGACCGGTTCGCTGGAGGCCCGCATCAAGATCACCGATACGATCGGCATCGTGCCTTTCATCGATGTCGGCACGGTATCGGACAGCACCTTTCCCGGCTTTTCCGATATCCGCGCCGGCGCCGGCGCCGGGATACGATATGCGACGCCTTTCGGCCCGCTGCGGCTTGATTTTGCCATGCCGTTGAACAAGTACGAAGATGGCACAGATTATGGAATCTACGCCGGCATCGGCCAATCCTTCTAGAACAGGATGATTTTAGGCCCGGTCGGCCCAAAATCTGAATCCTGTTCTACATTAAAGAGTTAGAGCATGATGTCGTCCGAAAACCGCTCACACTTTTCGGCATCATGCTCTAGAATTGCCGATTCCGATTTGTGAGCCATCATGAAAACGGGGTAGTGTCCGCGCCGATGCAAACGCTGGCAAAAATCGTCAACTGGATCCTACGGCTCACCGCCTATGGCGTGGGCGCGTTCTTGATTCTTGCCGTCATGGCACTTGCGATCTTCGGCTTCACCGCCTTTGGCGCCCGCATCGTCACCGAAAAGATAGCCTCCACGCTTTCCAACCGGGACATGACGATTACCGTGCGTGAACCGCAAGGCCTTTTGACCGGCGGGCTTCGCGCCGCAGAGATCTCGATCTCCGACACCAGAGGCGTGTTTGCGGAAATTCATGGCATCGCGATCGACTGGAATCCGCTGGCGCTGCTGACTGGAACCTTCCATGCCAAACGTTTCGAAATCGAAACGATCGACGTGCTGCGCGAGCCGGTGCGCACCCTGCCCTCGCGGCCCGGAGCAGAAAATGCCGGCGGTTTCAGCCTCCCGATCAAGGTCGACATCGACCGCGTCGCGCTGCCCGACATCAAACTGGCCGCACCCTTTGCCGGGCGCGCTTTTGCGCTTGCTGCCGAAGGCAGTCTTTCAGCGAACGGCGATGGCGGCGAGGCGGTCGTCAATGTCAGCCGTCATGACGTCCCGGATGCGCGGCTCGCCGCCGACATCGCCTATGCGCCAGCCGAAAACCGGCTGCGGCTGAAGGCGCAGCTGTCTGAACCTAAGGGTGGGCTGCTGGCGGGCTTTCTTGGCCTGCCTGATGATCCTGCCGTCAACATCGATCTCGACGGCCAAGGACCGATATCCGACTGGAAAGGCAAATTGCAGGCGGCCCTCGACGGACAGCAGCGCGCCGCAATCGAAGGCCGGCATCAGATCAGCGCAGACGGACTGCACCATCTCGACCTCAAGGGCGGCGGCGACCTGAGCTCGCTGCTTCCCTCGGCTTTCCGGCCGCTTTTTGCCGGCCAGACCAATATCGATCTTGCCACCACCTTCGACAACCACGGCAAGATCGATATCCAGACCGGCAATATCGCCACCGGCAGCGTCGTCATCGCCGCCTCAGGCACCCTCGATCCGGCCGGCAACAACAGCCTGAACGCCAATCTGCTCGGCACGTCGGGGCCTGTCGATTTCCGCTGGCCGCTCGCCGAAGGCGAAGCGCGTTTCCTGATATCGGGCCTCAACCTGGGCCTGACCGGCGATGCGCAGGCGGCCCGGTTGAATGTCAGCGGCTCGCTCGATACCGCAACCTTGCCTCAGGCCGATATCGGCAATGTCAAGCTGACGGCAAAAAGCGACGCCTTCAATCTCGCCGCCCGTTCCGGCAGCATCCAGCTGCGCCTCGTTGCCGGCGACGCGACCTTTGCAGAGCCGAACCTCAATCGCGCCGTCCAGGGCCCGGTCACGATCGCCTCGCCTCTGCAGATAACGCCCGGCAGCATCGGCTTCAACGGCACCACCGTCGAAAGCGCCAATATCAACGGCAGCCTCAACGGCTCCTATCGGCTGACGGACCAAGTGCTGACCGGCAACGCCAAGCTCACCATCGCACCGACAGCCCTGCCGGCTGCGGTGACGGCCAGGTTCGACGGACCGATCTCGCTCGAAAGCCAGGTCGTCGGCACCATCCCGTCGAAATTCGCGTTGTCCAACCTCGTGCTCAAGTCCGGCACGCTTGAGGCCGCCGGCAGCGTGGTGCTCGACGGCTCGATGTTGAATGCCGATCTCTCCGGCCGGCTGCCTGACGTCGGCAAGCTGATCCCCGGCGCCATCGGTGGAGCGGCTTATGCGTTGAGAGTTGGCGGTGAGCTTCCCACAATCTCCGTGACGGCCAATCTCAAGGCCGCCAGCCTGCATATGGCCGACCGCACGCTCGGCAATCTCAATATCGACCTGTCGGGTGTCGCCGATCCTAAGGCGCCGCAGGGCAGGATCGCCGCCACCGGCACGATCGACGGCCAGCCGATCGGCATCAACGGCGACATCAGTTCGCAGGACGGCAGCATTATCCTTCCGGCGCTGACCGCCGATATCGGCGGCAACCGGCTGACCGGCAATGTCGAATTCTCGCCCTCCCTGGAGCCGACAGGCGCACTGACCTTCGATTTCCCCAATATCGGCCTGCTCGCTGCACTCGGCGGACAGAAGGCCGACGGCGACCTCAAGGGTTCGCTCGGCGTCACGAGCAACAGTGGCAAGATCGCGCTCAAGCTGCTGGCGACCGGCGCCTCGATCCGCCGCGATACGCTTGCTATCGTCAAGCCGGATATCGACGTCACGGTCAGCGATCTCAGCGCCCTTGCGGTAAACGGCACGGTCAAGGCCGACGAGGTGAATGCCGGGTCGAACAGGCTTGCCGGCCTTTCGCTCGGCTTTACCAAGCAGCAGAACCATACCGATTTCGATCTCAATGCCGCCTATGACGGCAATCCGGTGCTGGCGGCCGGCAATATCGAGGCGGCAGGCGGCACGATCGGCGTAAACCTCGATCGCTTCTCGGCCAGCCCGCGCAATATCCCGGTCGAACTCGCGGCACCGACACAGGTCGCAATCGTCGGCGGCACCGCCAATCTGAACGGGCTGACGCTGAAGACCGGCACCGGCACGGTGAGCGTCACCGGTTCGGCCGGCGAGACGCTGAAGCTTGATGCCGACATCCACGAACTGCCGGCAGCGCTTGCCAACGGTTTCGTGCCGAACCTTTCGGCCGGCGGCACGATTTCCGGAACGATTGCAGTGACGGGAACGCCGGCCGCACCTGTTGCCGACTTCAAGCTCGACTGGAAGGATGCGACGACCGGCCAGACCAAGGGGGCCGGGATCGGGCCGCTCGGCATCACCGCCGGCGGAAAATTCGCCGACAACAAACTCGGTTTCGACACCGCAGTCGCGGGAGATGACGGCCTTTCGCTGAAGGCCGCCGGCAATGTCGCACTCGCCGACCCGAAGGCGCCGGTCCTGGACGTCGACGCCGATATCGTCAATCTGCCGGCCCGCATCGCCAATGGTTTCGTTCCCGATCTGGCCGCCGAAGGCACGATTACCGGAAAGGTCTCGGCCGCCGGCCTCCTCAATGCGCCGACCGCCAATTTCGATCTCGATTGGAAAGATGCTGCGACCAGCCAGTCGAAACGCGCCGGTCTTGCCGATCTCGCGATGAAGGCTTCAGGAAAATTCGCCGACAACAAACTCGACTTCGACGCGGCGATATCAGGCGCCGACAAGCTGTCGGTAAACGCAACCGGCAATCTCGCCATGACAGGCACGACGATCGGCAACGTCAAGCTCGATGCCGCGCTGGCGAATGTCCCGGCAGCGATCGCCAATAGCTTCGTCGCCGATCTCGCCGCCGAAGGCATGATCTCGGGAAAGCTCTCGGCCGCAGGTTCGCTTGCCGCCCCGACCGCCAATTTCGACCTTGATTGGAAAGGTGCTGCAACGAGCCACACCAAGCGTGCCGGCATTGCGGCCCTTGGCGTCACCGCATCCGGAAAATTCGCCGACAACAAGCTGGATTTCAACGCGGCAGCAAGCGGCGCCGACAGCCTCTCGCTCAGGGCAAACGGCAATGTCGCCATCACAGGCACGACGATCGGTAACGTCAACGTCGACGCCGCACTGGCCAATGTCCCGGCCGGCATCGCCAACGGCTTCGTCGGCGATCTTGCAGCGGAAGGCGCCATTACCGGAACGGTCTCGGCCACCGGATCCCTTTCCGCTCCGGCCGCCGATTTCGACCTCAATTGGAAAAACGCCGCGACCAGCCACACGAAACACGCCGGCCTTGCCAGCCTCGACGTGACCGCATCGGGAAAATTCGCCGAAAACAAGCTGGATTTCGATACGGCAGTTAGCGGCGATAATGGCCTGTCGCTGAAGGCCGCAGGCAATGTCGCGCTTGCCGGCACGGCGATCGACAGCCTCAAGCTCGACGCCGCGATCGCCAAGGTTCCGGCCGCTCTCGCCAACGCCTTCGTTCCGGATCTCGAAGCAGGCGGCACGATCTCAGGCACGATATCCGCCGCCGGGACTCCTGCAGCACCGAATGCCGACTTCAAGCTCGACTGGACCGATGCCGCAACCCGGCAGACGAAGAGCGCTCATCTCTCCGGCCTGGCGCTGACCGCATCGGGACACTTTGCCGACGACAAGCTCGATTTCGATGCCGATCTCGGCGGCAAGGATGGCCTCTCGCTGAAAGCCACCGGCAATGTCGCCATGTCGGGCACGTCGATTCGAAACCTCGACGTCAAGGCCGACCTTGACAACCTGCCGGCAGCCCTTGCCAACGACTTCGTCCCCGGTCTCGCCGCTGAGGGAACGGTGTCCGGAACGGCATCCGCCTCCGGCGCGCTGCCCAAACCCGCCGTCGATTTCAGGCTCGACTGGAAGAACGCCGCAACCGCTCAGACCAGAAGCAGCGGCCTTTCCGGCCTGAGTGCCGCGGCATCCGGAAAATACGCCAATGACAGGGTCGACTTCGATGCCAACCTCGCCGGCAAAGACGGGGTGTTGGCCAAGGCGACAGGCGGTGTCACGATCGCGGGAACAGCGATCCGGGATCTTTCGATCAATGCCGATATTCCGGCGCTGCCAGCCAATATCGCCAATGCATTCGTTCCAGGTCTCGGCGCCGATGGCACGCTTTCGGCGAGCGCCGTCACGTCGGGAACGCCGGCAAATCCGATCGTTGATTTCAAGCTCGACTGGAAGGATGCCGCGACCAGCCACACCAAGGCTGCCGGCCTTTCCCGCCTGGCGCTGACGGCAACGGGAAAATACGCCGGTGACCGGCTCGATTTCGATGCCGCCCTCAACGGCAGCGGCGGCATTGCGCTTAAGGCCGCCGGCAATCTCGCCATTGCAGGCACGACGATCCAGTCGATCGACGTCACGGCCAACGCTGCCGATCTTCCGGCTGCCATTGCCAACGGCTTTGTTCCGGGCCTTGCAGCCGAGGGCGCGGTCTCGGCGACGGTCAAGGCCACCGGCGCGCTATCGGCGCCCTCAGTCGATTTCAAGGTCGACTGGAAGAACGCCGCGACGAGCCAGACAAAAGGCGCCGGCCTTTCGCCATTCACCATCGGTGCATCCGGCAAACTTGCCGGAAACAAGCTGACGGTCGACACCAGCCTTGCCGGCGACGCCGGCATGTCGCTGAAGGGTGGCGGCAGTGTTGTGATCACAGGCAATCGCGCCATCGACATGCGCTTCAACGGCAATCTTCCTTTCGCCGTGCTCGGCGCGCCGCTGGCGCAACAGGGCCTCGTCGCCGACGGCGTCGCCACCGTCAATCTGCAGGTTGGCGGAACGGCGGCCGCACCCGTCATCAACGGCACCGTCTCGACATCAGGCGCAAAGCTCGTCGACGTCCGGCGCAATCTCGCCGTCAACAATCTGGCGGCAACCGTGAGCTTCAACGGCAGCCAGGCCGTGATCTCGCGCCTCAGCGGCAACGTTGGCGGCGGCGGCACGATTTCGGCAAGCGGCACCATCGGCATCCAGCCGGCCGGTGGCTTTCCCGCCGACATTTCGATCAAACTCGACAAGGCGGTCTATGTCGACGGAACGCTCGTCGTCTCCACGGTTAACGGCACGATCGCCCTGCGCGGGCCGATGATGAATTCGACGCTGAGCGGCAAGCTTCGTCTGGACAAGACCTCGATCACCATCCCAGAAAAATTGCCGACCTCGCTCAGTGAAATCGATATCCGGCATAAGAATGCGCCGCGGGCGGTGCTTGCGCAGCTGCGCGACGACGGCGAGCGGAAACCCGGCGAAAAATCCTCGACGATCACCCTCGATCTCGAAATCGACGCGCCCTCGCATATTTTCGTGCGCGGCCGCGGCATCGATGCCGAGCTCGGCGGCGGTGTGACGATCCGCGGAACGGCGGCAGCGCCGATCGTGACCGGCGGCTTCACCATGCGCCGCGGTCGCTTGACCATTCTCAACCGCCGCCTGGATTTCACCGACAAGAGCCGGATCACCTTTGCCGGCAACTTGACGCCGGCGCTCGATATGGAAGCAACCTCCGCTTCCGGCTCGACGACGCTGACCGTCGACGTGGCTGGCCTTGCCACCGACCCCGCGATCACCTTTTCCTCCTCGCCACAGCTGCCGCAGGACGAGGTGCTGGCGCAGCTGATCTTTGGCCAGTCGATGTCAAAGCTCTCGCCGGTGCAGATCGCCCAGCTCGCCGACGCCGTCAGCCAGCTGGCTGGCAACCGCTCCAACTCGCTTTTCGAAGGCCTGCGCAACCAGCTCGGCGTCGACGATCTCGACATCAGCACCGATTCCAAGGGCCAGACCAGCGTCAGCGTCGGCCGCTATCTCAACGACCGCACCTATTTCGAATTGCAGCAGGGCGGCTCGGCCGGCGCCAAGGCGATAATCAACCTCGATGTCGGCCGCGGCGTCAAACTGCGCGGCGCTGCCGGCGGCAATGGTGCGGGAGAAGCGGGCATCGTCTACGAACGGGAATATTGAGCCGGCTTAGAAACCCGTCTTGCTCGTCTTGAGAAGGATGTTGGTCTCGGTTGAGTTGATGCCATTGATCAGCCGGATGCGGCGCAGCGTCTCGTCGAATGAGGCAAGGTCGCGATCCTCGAGTTCGGCGACGAAATCCCATTTGCCGTTGGTGCTGTGAAGCGCGCGCACTTGCGGCACCCCCCTCAACTGATCGGCCACCCTGTCGGCGAGCTTGCCGAGCACCTCGATCATGACGATGGCGCGCACCCCGGCGGACCGGGTCTCGTGACCGGTGCGGATGGTGAAGCCGACGATGGTGCCGCCGGCGACCAGCCGGTCGATCCGGGCGGCAACCGTTGCCCGCGATGCGCCGGTCATCGCCGCAAGCGAGGAGACGGAAATCCGGGCATTGTGGCGAAGTGCACTCAGAAGCTCAGTATCGAGATCATCCACGCTAATCACTTTGTCAAAAGTGGTTTATCAATATGCGCAATCATACTCCATTTCTGACATTTTTCCATCTTTTTGCCGCCAGCCGTTTAACCCACTATCGCCTCAAACAGGCCTCAACACGGAGCCCCTTAGATGAATGCCCAATCGCAATCTGTCACCCTCATCGGCGCGCCGCTGGAAGAAGGCTCCGGCCGCAGGGGCGCTGCCATGGGGCCTGCGGCCCTGCGCATTGCCGGCGTCGACCAGACATTGATCGAGCTTGGCCATGACGTCGCCGACATCGGCGATCTCAGGATCGTGCCGGCGATGGATCTGCCGAACCATCCGAAAGCCCATAATCTTAGGATCGTCGGCGCCTTCACGCGGGCTCTCGAAAGCAGCGTCCACGACGTGGCCGCCTCCGGCCGTTTTCCGCTGATCCTCGGCGGCGACCATAGCCTTTCCATGGGCACTGTCTCCGGCATGGCCCGTTACGCCGCCAGCAAAGGCCGGCCGCTCTTCGTGCTTTGGCTCGATGCCCACACCGATTTCAATTCCCCGGCCACCTCGCCCTCCGGTAATATTCACGGCATGCCCGTCGCCTTCTTCTGCGGCGAGGCGGAGTTTGCCCAGATCCTGCCGAAGGATCGCCCGTTCGTTGACCCGAAGAATGTCTTCCAGGTCGGCATCCGTTCGGTCGATGCGCGCGAACGCGAGGAGATCCACGAACATGGCGTCAACGTTTTTGATATGCGCGCCATCGACGAGCAGGGCATCGGCGCCATCATGCGAGAGATCGTCAGTGTCGTCGCCAAGGCGAACGGCCTGCTGCATGTCAGCCTCGACCTCGATTTCCTCGACCCCGAAATCGCCCCCGGCGTCGGCACGACAGTGCCTGGCGGCGCGACCTTTCGCGAGGCGCATCTGGTGATGGAAATGCTTTCGGACAGCGGCCTCGTTTCGTCGCTCGATCTCGTTGAACTCAATCCGTTTCTCGACGATCGCGGCAAGAGCGCCCGCATTCTGGTGGAGCTGACGGCAAGCCTCTTCGGCCGCCGCATCTTCGATCGCCCGACACGCGCTGCATAAAAAGGGGAAGAACCATGAACACCTCGGAAAAACTGATCGCCACCGAACAGCGGCTCGGCGCCAACAACTACAAGCCGCTCGACGTGGTGCTGACGCGCGGTGAAGGTGTTCATGTCTGGGATACCGACGGCAATCGTTATCTCGATTGCCTCTCGGCCTACTCCGCCGTCAACCAGGGCCATTGCCATCCGAAGATCCTCGCCGCCATGGTCGAGCAGGCGGGCAGGCTGACACTCACCTCCCGCGCCTTCCGCAACGATCAGCTCGCCTATCTCTACGAAGAACTCGCGGCCCTCACCGGCTCGCACAAGATCCTGCCGATGAATTCCGGCGCCGAGGCGGTGGAAACTGCCATCAAGGCGGTTCGCAAATGGGGATACGAGGTCAAGGGCGTACCGGAAGGCAAGGCGGAGATCATCGTCTGCGCCGATAATTTCCATGGCCGGACGCTGAGCATCATCAGCTTCTCCACGGACCCCGACGCCCGCACCGGCTTCGGCCCCTACACCGCCGGTTTCCGCATCATTCCCTTCGGCGATGCCGAGGCTTTCGCCGCCGCAATCAACGGCAATACGGTGGCCGCCCTGATCGAGCCGATCCAGGGGGAAGCCGGCGTCGTCATCCCGCCGGCCGGCTATTTCACCCGCATCCGCGAGCTCTGCACGGCAAACAACGTCACCCTCATTCTCGACGAGATTCAGACCGGCCTCGGCCGCACCGGCAAGCTGCTGGCCGAGGAACACGAAGGCATCGAGGCCGATGTGACGCTGATCGGCAAGGCGCTGTCCGGCGGCTTCTATCCCGTCTCGGCCGTGCTTTCCAATTCCGAGGTTCTGGGTGTGCTCAAGCCCGGGCAGCACGGCTCGACCTTCGGCGGCAATCCGCTCGCCTGCGCGGTGGCGCGCACCGCCCTGAAGGTACTGACGGAAGAGGGCATGATCGAGAACGCCGCTGATATGGGCGACTATTTCCTCGAAGGCCTCAAGTCGATCCGTTCGAACATCGTCAGGGACGTGCGCGGCCGCGGCCTGATGATGGCCGTCGAGCTGGAACCCGAAGCCGGCGGCGCACGGCAATATTGCCATGCGCTGAAGGAGCGCGGCCTTCTCGCCAAGGATACCCACGACCATACGATCCGCCTCGCCCCGCCCTTGATCATATCAAGGGAGCAGGTGGATTGGGCGGTCTCGCAGATTGAAAAGACGATCACCTGAGCCGGATCGTCGAGTTGTTCGGCGCCGGTCACGCATTTGCAGGCGCCGGCTTCCACCCGAGGCAGAAAACCTTTGCAATCTGGTCTGCCAATTTAGATTTGGGCAACACTCTTCCGTTACTGTCGTCAATAACCGTAACGATGCTTCGCACAAAGCAAAGTCATCGCGTGGTGTGAAGGCAAAGCTGGTCCGTGCCAATGGTGGCGCGCCTGCTTCTGCCCTGGCTTACGACAGTTGGGAAGAATTCTATGGCCACGATCAATTCCACTAGCTTCAGCGGCGATACGCTCGAGATCATTGCCTTCCGCCTGCATGATCAGGAATTCTGCGTCAAGACCACGACCATCCGCGAAATCCGTGGCTGGGCGCCGTCGACGCCGATCCCGCATGCGCCGGCCGATGTCATCGGCGTCATGAACCTGCGCGGCTCGGTGATCCCGATCATCGACCTCGCTTACAAGCTCGGCATGAAGAGCACCGTTGCCAACGAGCGTAGCGCCATTGTCGTCGCCGAAGTTCACAGCATGGTCATCGGCATGCTCGTCGACCGCGTCTCGGATATTCTCACTATCTCGTCCAGCCAGGTCCAGCCGGTACCTGAGGTGACCGCGTCCTTCGACCGCGCCTATTGTGAAGGCATCATCGCTTCGGAAAACGGCATGATCTGCTTCCTGAACCTTGCCAAGATGTTCAAGGAAAACGAAACAGACGAACTGGCCGCGTGATCCGCTCAAACTATTCAACTATTGAAAACCGCCCACTTCGGGCGGTTTTTTATTGCCGCCCCGAGCAGATTGGCTGTGTCAGCGTCGCATCATATTATTAGCAATATCTTTTATACGCAATTTTAACCACGCTCCCTCAGCATGGTGATGCATACGGATGATAAGTCTCCGGCGCAGTGGGAGTGATAACCGACTACCGGTTCGTCCCGGCTCCGCATACCTTGTCCGCCCCCTCGCTTCTCCGGCCGAAACAGCAAAAGCTGTGCATCTCAAAGGGACAGGAATGTTTGGTCTTACCTCCGATTCGAAATACATTCTTGACGCCATCTCCAAATCGCAGGCGATCATCGAATTCGATCTCAAGGGAAATATTCTCACGGCGAATGAGAATTTCTGCAACGCGCTTGGTTACCGTCTGAACGAGATCGTCGGCAAGCATCACAGCATGTTTTGCGAGCCGGCCTATACAGCGACGCCCGAATATCGCGCCTTCTGGGCGCGGCTTGGACGCGGCGAATATGACGCCGGCGCTTATAAGCGGCTCGCCAAGGGCAACAGGGAGATATGGATCCAGGCTTCCTATAACCCTGTTTCAAAGGGCGGAAAGCCATACAAGGTGGTGAAGTTTGCCGCCGATATCACCGCCGCGAAGAAGCAGGCGGTCGAAGATTCCGGCAAGCTCGAAGCGATCTCGCGCTCGCAGGCGGTGATCGAATTCACCCCGAAGGGCGAAATCCTGACCGCCAATGAAAATTTCTGTCAGGCCATGGGATATTCCCTGGCCGAAATCACCGGCAAACATCACAGCATCTTCTGCGACCCGGCATATACCCGCACCGAGGATTACAGCAGCTTCTGGCGACGTCTCGCCAATGGCGAATTCATCGCCAACGAATTCGTCCGTGTCGGCAAGGGTGGCCGCGAAATCTGGATTCAGGCCGCCTATAACCCGATCGTCGATGCCGACGGCAAGGTCTACAAGGTGGTGAAGTTCGCAACCGACGTCACCCAGCGGATGAGCGCGATATCCCTGCTCGCCGGCGCGCTGCGTCAGCTTTCCGAAGGCGATCTGACGAGGACGGTGGACACACCCTTCGTCCCCTCGATGGAGCAATTGCGCCAGGATTTCAATACCGCGGTCAGAGGTCTTGCCGAGACGATGAAGACGATCGGCGAGAATGCCAGTGCGATCGCCGCCGGCTCGAGCGAGATCGGCGGATCGGCGGATTCTTTCTCCAAGCGGACGGAACAGCAGGCCGCATCGATCGAAGAGACCGCAGCCGCGCTGGAGGAGATCACCACCACCGTCAACGATTCCAGCCGCCGCGCCGATGAGGCGGGCCGCCTCGTCGCCGTGACCAAGCAGGGCGCCGAGCAGTCGGGCGTCGTGGTCCGCAACGCCGTCGCCGCCATGGACCAGATCGAGCAGTCCTCGCGCGAAATCACCAACATCATCGGCGTCATCGACGATATCGCCTTCCAGACCAACCTCCTGGCGCTGAATGCCGGCGTCGAGGCAGCCCGCGCCGGCGAGGCCGGCAAGGGCTTCGCCGTGGTGGCCCAGGAGGTCCGCGAGCTCGCCCAGCGCTCTGCCAAAGCCGCCAAGGAGATCAAGGCGCTGATCAATACGTCGAGCGATCTCGTCAAGAACGGCGTCGGCCTCGTCGGCCAGACCGGCAAGGCGCTCGAGCAGATCGTCACACAGGTCGGCGATATCAACGGCAACGTCGTCGCCATCGTCGAAGCCTCAAAGGAACAGGCAACCGGCCTTAAGGAAATCAACCAGGCGGTCAATACGCTAGACCAGGCAACCCAGCAGAACGCCGCCATGGTCGAGGAAAGCACCGCCGCCAGCCATAACCTGGCAAACGAAGCCGAAATGCTGCGGCTCCTGCTGGCCAGGTTCCGGCTGCCCGGTCAGACCCGGATACAGGCCCAGCAGACTGCCGGCAGGCTAGACGCGAGACAGCCAAGCTCGCCGGCGCTGCATCTGGTTTCGCGTGTCGCAAAAGCACACGGCGGTACTGCCGCACAGAGCTGGGAAGAGTTTTGATGTCAGTCTTCCGGCACATCGCCATTATACGGTGCCGCCACACGGCGGCACTTTGATCATACGGCACGGCATACGCGGTAAAGAACGCCGCAGGAGGCCGATGCGCAGGCAGGTGCCCCTGCCCCCTTCCTGCATGAGCCGATCAACACTACCGGGCCTGGTTTGCTTCCGGCGCGGGCTTTCGGATCAAGGGAGCGGCCTGCAGCACCAGTGCATCCAGGCCGTTCTCAGGGTTCTCCAGGATTTCGAACAATTGCCGCCGCATGCGCGGCTCCCAGAATTTGTTGATATGGGTGGCGACGCCCTCGACGGCTTCGCTTGCCGGCTGGCTCTTGAAAAAGGTGGCGATCTGGTTTGCCATGTAAACCAGCTTGGTCTTGGTATCATGCGACATCGGCAATGCTTCCGGGCGAGATGCGGTGCGGGTGGGTGAAAATCTCGAAATCCTCGCCGCGCACCAGGGCGACGAGCGTCATGCCGGCCTCTTCGGCCGTGCGGATGGCAAGCGCTGTCGGTGCGGATATGGCGATGAGCACGGGAGAACCAAGGATCGCCGCCTTCTGCACCATCTCGACCGAGAGCCGGCTGGTTACGGCGACGGCGCCGTTCCGGCCGTTTTCGCCGGCGTCGATGACGGCGCCGCAGAGCTTGTCGAGCGCATTGTGCCGGCCGACATCTTCCCGCACAGCAACCAATCCCTTGGCCGGGAGATAGAAGCCGGCGCCGTGTACCGCCCGGGTCTCCCGATGCAGCGGCTGTGCCTCGTTCAGCAGCGAAACGGCGCGTACGATATCGGCATGCGACAGCGTCAGCGGCGATGCCGAGACATCCGGCACCGGCCGCACCGCCTGCTCGATCGATTCGATGCCGCAGAGCCCGCAGCCGACCGGGCCGGCCATGCTGCGGCGTCGTGCTCGCAGGCGATCCGCGACGTCGTCGACAAGGCTCACCTGCACATCGATCCCCTGCTCGCCTTCGACGATCTCGATGGCCGCTATCTCGGCGCGTTCGGTGATAATCCCTTCGGTCAGACTGAAACCGACGGCGAAATCCTCGAGATCATCGGGCGTCGCCATCATCACCGCATGCGAGCTGCCGCCATAGGAAAAGGCAATCGGCACTTCTTCCGGCACGATGCGAGAGCCGGAGTGCATGAGGCCGTTGCGGCGGGCGGTTTCGGGAGCACGGGCGGTGGTTTGGAAGGTCATGATGCAAATCCCTCCTTGCCAAACCACCCCCGCATCGTCACTCCGCTGCCTCGAGCTTGCCGGCGATACGGCGCGATTGCCGCGCCTGCTCGTCATATTCGCGCTGCCACTCGCTCGGCCCGTTGGAGGGCGACACCTGCACCGCCGTCACCTTGTATTCCGGGCAATTGGTCGCCCAGTCGGAGAAATCGGTGGTGATGACGTTCGCCTGCGTATTGGGATGATGGAAGGTCGTGTAGACGACACCCGGCGCAACACGATCGGTAATCAGGGATCTCAGCGTGGTGTCGCCGGAGCGGCTGCCGAGCTTTACCCAGTCGCCGTCACGAATGCCACGCTGCTCGGCATCGTGCGGATGGATCTCCAGCCGGTCTTCGGCGTGCCAGACAACATTTTCGGTCCGCCGCGTCTGCGCCCCGACATTGTACTGGCTGAGGATGCGGCCAGTGGTGAGCAGCAGCGGGAAGCGCGGGCCGGTGCGCTCGTCGGTCGCGACATACTCGGTGCGGATGAACTTGCCCTTGCCACGCACGAAGCCGTTGACATGCATGATCGGCGAGCCGAGCGGGTGCTTTTCGTCGCAGGGCCACTGCACCGAACCCAACTTATCGAGATAGTCGTAGGAGACCAGCGCGAAACTGGGCGTCGTCGCAGCGATCTCGTCCATGATCTCCGACGGATGGCTGTAATTCCAGTCGAGCCCCATCGCCTGGGCAAGTTTCTGCGTCACCTCCCAGTCGCCATAGCCGTTGCGCGGCGACATCACCTTGCGCACGCGGTTGATGCGGCGCTCGGCATTGGTGAAGGTGCCGTCCTTCTCGAGGAAGGTCGAGCCTGGCAGGAAGACATGGGCATAGTTGGCGGTCTCGTTGAGAAACAGGTCCTGCACGACGACGCATTCCATCGCCGCAAGCCCGGCCGCGACATGTTTGGTATCGGGATCGGACTGGAGAATGTCCTCGCCCTGGACATAGAGGCCCTTGAAGGAGCCGTCGACTGCCGCATCCAGCATGTTCGGAATGCGCAGGCCCGGCTCATTGTTGAGCTTCACGCCCCAGAGCTTTTCGAAGATATCGCGCGTCGCATCGTCGGAAACGTGCCGGTAGCCCGGCAGCTCGTGCGGGAAGGAACCCATGTCGCACGAGCCCTGCACGTTGTTCTGGCCGCGCAGCGGGTTCACGCCGACGCCGGGACGGCCAATATTGCCGGTCGCCATCGCCAGATTGGCGATGGCGATGACCGTGGTCGAGCCCTGGCTGTGTTCGGTTACGCCGAGACCGTAGTAGATCGCGCCGTTGCCGCCCTTGGCATAGAGCCTTGCCGCACCGCGCAGATCCGCCGCCGGCACGCCGGTGAAGATCTCGGTCTGCTCGGGGCTGTGCGCAGGCTCGGCGACGAAGGCGGCCCAGTCCTCGAATTCCGACCAGTCGCAGCGCTCGCGGATGAACGTCTCGTCATAGAGACCTTCGGTGACGATCACATGCGCCAGCGCCGTCATGACCGCGACATTGGTGCCGGGCTTCAGCGGCAGGTGGTAGGAGGCTTCGACATGCGGCGAGCGGACGATATCGGTGCGGCGCGGATCGATGACGATGAGCTTGGCGCCCTGGCGCAACCGCTTCTTCAGCCGCGAGCCGAACACCGGATGGCCGTCGGTCGGATTGGCGCCGATGATGACGACGACATCGGACTGTTCGACGCTGTCGAAATCCTGCGTGCCGGCCGACGTGCCGAATGTCTGGCCGAGACCGTAGCCGGTCGGCGAATGGCAGACGCGGGCGCAGGTATCGACATTATTGTTGCCGAAACCGGCGCGAACCAGCTTCTGCACCAGATAGGTTTCCTCATTGGTGCAGCGTGAGGAGGTGATGCCGCCGATCGCATCGCGGCCGTATTGATACTGGATGCGGCGGAATTCTGACGCCACATGCGCGAAGGCCTCGTCCCAGCTTACCTCCCGCCAGGGATCGCTGATCTTTTCGCGGATCATCGGATTGAGGATGCGATCCTTGTGGGTGGAATAGCCGTAAGCGAAGCGGCCTTTGACGCAGGAATGGCCGCGATTGGCCTGGCCGTCCTTCCAGGGCACCATGCGCACCAGTTCCTCGCCGCGCATTTCCGCCTTGAAGGAGCAGCCGACGCCGCAATAGGCGCAGGTGGTGACGGCCGAATGCTCGGGCTGGCCGATCTCGATGACCGACTTCTCCGTCAGCGTCGCCGTCGGGCAGGCCTGGACGCAGGCCCCGCAGGAGACGCATTCGGAATCGATGAAGCTTTCGTGTGCACCCGATGAAACGCGGGAGCCGAAACCACGCCCCTCGATCGTCAGTGCAAAGGTGCCCTGCACTTCCTCGCAGGCGCGCACGCAGAGCGAACAGACGATGCACTTGGAGGGGTCATAGGTGAAATAGGGATTGGACTCGTCCTTCGGCATCCATTGCAGATTGATATCACCGTTGTTGCGCGCTTTGACGTGGTTGTCGCCCTCATAACCGTAGCGTACGTCGCGCAGGCCAACGGCGCCCGCCATGTCCTGCAATTGGCAATCGCCATTGGCAGCGCAGGTGAGACAGTCGAGCGGATGGTCGGAGATATACAGCTCCATCACGCCGCGTCGGATATCCTTCAACCGCCCCGTCTGCGTCTGCACCACCATGTTTGCCGCCACCGGCGTCGTGCAGGAGGCAGGCGTACCGTTGCGGCCCTCGATCTCGACGAGACAGAGCCGGCAGGAGCCGAAGGCGTCGACCATATCGGTGGCGCAGAGCTTCGGCACCTGGATGCCGGCCTCCATCGAGGCGCGCATGATCGAAGTGCCTTCCGGCACGCTGATCTGCTGCCCATCAATGGTGAGCGTCACCATGGTTTCGGATTTCGAAGCGGGAGTGCCGTAGTCGATTTCATGGATGAGAGACATGGTCGGCCTCCTGTACGGAAATGGAATTGAGCAAGTCAGGGCATGCGGCTGTAGCTTGGAAGGTCATCACTCAGCCGCCTCCACCATCGGCGCCGGGGAAAAATCCTCCGGGAAATGCGTCATGGCGCTGATGACGGGATAGGGGGTGAAACCGCCAAGCGCGCAGAGAGAGCCGAATTTCATCGTGTTGCAGAGATCGGCCAGCAGCGCCCGGTTCTTCTCCGGCTCGATGCCATGGGCGATCTTGTCGGCCGTCTCGACGCCACGCGTCGAGCCGATGCGGCAGGGCGTGCACTTGCCGCAGCTTTCGACGGCGCAGAATTCCATGGCGAAACGCGCCTGCTTCAGCATGTCGGCCGTGTCGTCGAAGACGACGAGGCCGGCATGGCCGATCAGTCCGTCCTTGGCGGCAAAGGCTTCGTAATCGAACGGCGTGTCGAACAGTGCCCGCGGGAAATAAGCCCCGAGCGGCCCGCCGACCTGCACCGCCTTGACCGGCCGTCCCGTCGCCGTGCCGCCGCCGATCTTGTCGACGATATCGCCAAGCGAAAGACCGAAGGCCGTTTCGTAGAGACCGCCATATCGGACATTGCCGGCGATCTGCAGCGGAATGGTGCCGCGCGAGCGGCCCATGCCGAAATCGCGATAAAAGGCGGCGCCCTTCTCCATGATCACCGGCACGGAGGCGAGCGAGATCACATTGTTGATGACGGTCGGACAGTCGAACAACCCCTTATGCGCCGGCAGCGGCGGCTTGGCGCGCACGACGCCACGCTTGCCTTCGAGGCTGTTCAGCAGAGCCGTTTCCTCGCCGCAGACATAGGCGCCCGCACCGGTGCGCACCTCGATATCGAAGGCGCGGCCCGAGCCGAGCACCGATAGTCCGAGTATGCCCGCCTGCCGCGCGATGCCGACGGCCTCGGTCATTACGGTGATCGCGTGCGGATATTCCGAACGCGTGTAGACGAAGCCCTTCGTGGCTCCGGTGGCAAGTCCTGCTATCGCCATGCCCTCGATCAGCACGAAGGGATCGCCCTCCATGATCATCCGGTCGGCAAAGGTGCCGCTGTCGCCCTCGTCGGCGTTGCAGACGATATATTTGCGCTCGCCGGCGGCATCGAGAACGGTCTTCCACTTGATGCCTGTGGGAAAGCCGGCGCCGCCGCGCCCGCGCAGGCCGGAATCGGTGACTTCCTTGACGACATCGGCTGATGTCATCGAAACGGCGCGGCGAAGGCCGGCAAGGCCGCCATGCGCCTCATAATCGGCAAGCGACAGCGGATCGATGATGCCGCAACGGGCAAAGGTCAGGCGGGTCTGCTGTTTCAGGAACGGGAGGTCTTCAACCTCCCCGAGACAGAGCGGGTGATCGCCGCCATTGACGATCCCGGCATCGAACAGAGCAGGCACATCCCTCGCCTTCACCGGTCCGTAGCCGATGCGCTCACCGGCAACCTCGACTTCAACAAGCGGCTCCAGCCAGAACATTCCGCGCGAGCCGTTGCGCACGATCTCGGCATCGAGGCCGCGGGCGACGATCTCCTGGGCAATCGCCTTTGCCACCTTTTCGGCCCCGAGCGCCAGCGCTGCGGCATCGCGCGGAACATAAATCCTGATTGTCATCGGCGTGCCTCCGCAACGAGTTCCATTGCCAGCTGATCGTCGATCCGGCCATAGACCTCGCCGTCGAGCATCGCCGACGGCGCGCAGGCGCAGAGCCCGAGACAGTAGACCGGTTCCAGCGTCACGCTGCCGTCGGGCGTCGTCTGGTGAAAATCGATGCCGAGCAGCATCTTGACGCGTTCGGCCAGCGCATCGCCGCCCATCGACTGGCACGCTTCCGCGCGACAGAGCTTCAGCACATGGCGGCCGGCCGGATGGTCGCGATAATCGTGATAGAAGGTCACCACGCCATGCACTTCAGCCCGGGAGAGGTTCAACTCCTCGGCAATCACAGGCAGGGCTTCCTGCGGCACATAGCCGAATTCTGCCTGAACCTCATGCAGAATGGGAAGAAGCGGCCCTTCAAGGAAGCGAAGATCGGCGATGATGGTACGGGTGCGTGCAGCAATATCGCCTTCGGCGATATGAATGGTCATAAGGCAGCCCTCCCGGCGGCTTACTCGTTGCGGAATAGCGGCCTCCCCCGGCCGAGTGCCATTCCTCGGGGACAACATCGCAAGGAAGTAGCTGACGATCAATAACGCTATCACGTCGGTTGATAGGATTTTCCTATCAAAGTTCTTCATCCCGCACGAGTACCCGCGCCTCGTGCAGCAAGGCCGACACAAGCGGCGTGAACGGTTCGCGATAAGGCGCGACGAGGCCGACCAGATGATGCGCCTCCGGCTCGACGATCGGGATCATCCGAATTTCCACTGGAAATCCAAAGGATTTCGCGACGTTGCGCGGCATGATGCTCGCCCAGCGCCCGGTCCTGACATGCGAGAACAGCACGATCATCGAGTTGGATTCGAGCGTCGGATGTACCGTGGCGCCGGCTTCCGTCAGGTGCCGGTTGATGATGCGACGGTTCTGCATGTCGGCCGTCAATAGACAAAGCCGAAGATCACCAACCTCGCGCCAGGTCACGTTGTCGCGATCAGACAAAGGGCTGCCTGCAGCCGTAATCAGATTATAGCGCTCGGCATAAAGCGGAACCGTCGTAACACGGCCGAGCGGTTCGTTTTCGAGATAGGTGATGCCGGCATCAATTTCGAGATTCTCGAGCATGCTCAGCACCTGCAGCGAATTGCGCGAGACGATCGAGAAGGTCACGCCGGGGTGCCGTTCCTGAAAAGGCGTGGTGATACGCGAAAGCATGGCAAGCGCGGTCGGAATGGCGGCGAGGCGAATGTGGCCGGAAAGGCCGCGGCGCGCGGCGCGCATCTCTTCGCGCATGGTGCGGGCATCGCCGACGATGCGCCGGGCCCATTCCAGCACGCGCTGGCCTTCCGGCGTCAGCCCCTGGAACCGCGAGCCGCGCTGCACCAGCATGACGCCCAATTGATCCTCGAGCTGCCGGATAGCCGCCGAGAGCGTCGGCTGCGAGATCCCGCACTCCTCGGCGGCACGGCCGAAGTGCTTTTCATTGGCAAGGGCGATAAAAAATTCCAGCTTGTCGATCATCCGGTCTCCCGCGACATTTCGCGTCCGGCCTCATCTTCGACATAGCAGCCGTGCTTCGCAAGGGCGGGTACTAATGCATGCCGCCAAAAGTGTGCAGCGGTTTTGGGACGACGACATGCATAAAACAAAGAATTAAAGCGCGTCGCATGAATCAAGTTTTATGCGACGCGCTTTAACAGTTTTCCGCAGCCGGAAAAAGATCGAACAGCGATTCGAGAAAACCCAGCACGTTGACATTGCCGATGCTGTAATAAACCTGCCTGCCCTGACGGCGCGTATTGACCAGGCCTTCGAGCCTCAAACGCGCAAGTTGCTGCGAGACCATCGCCTGCTGTATGCCGAGAATATTTTCGATTTCACCGACCGTTCGCTCCTCTTTCGCCAGTATGCAGAGGATCAGAAGTCGGGTGTGATGCGCCAAAGCTTTCAGCAGGTCGCTCGCTTCATGGGCTTTTCCAGCGAGTTTATGCAACTCCTGGCCGGTCATACCCGGCTCCGGTTTAGGCAACGGCATTCGATATCTCGGAAGGAGGCGGTGAGGTAGATCAGTACAATAGCATATTCGCACAAGCGAATTGGTCAATAGTGATGAAATGCCAAAAAAGGTCCAAGTAAATCAGCAGATAAGCTGTCCGCCATTGATCTCGATCACCTGGCCGGTGATGTATCCCGAGAGTGAGGGAGCTGCCAGGAACAGATAGGCGGGAGCGCAATCCTCCGCCGTGCCGAGTCGCTGCAGGGGGATGGATTTCCGGGTCTGCTCCAGCTTTTCTTTGGAGGAATAGCGCTCGTGGAAATCCGTCTCGATCGTTCCCGGCGAGACGCAGTTGACGCGGATGCCATCCGGGGCAAGCTCGCGGGCGAGCGCCTTGGAATAGGTCGCAACAAAGGCCTTCGAGGCCGAATATATCGAAGAGCCGGGGCTTCCGCCGGTCAGCGCCGAAATCGAAACAGTGTTGATGACGGCAGCGCCCTCGGCCGCCTTCAATGCCGGCAGCAATGCCCGCGTCAGCGCCACCACCGAAGTCTGGTTGAGCCGTATGACTGCCTCATATTCTGCGTCGGTCAGCGTGGCAGCGGGAAACCGGCCAAGCATGGTGCCGGCATTGTTGACGAGCACATGCACCCTGTCGAAGAAAGCGAGGACATCGTCGGCAAATTGCGCCGCCCCACCGATGGCGGAGAAATCGGCGTGCAGCAGCAGCGCCCGTCTTTCCGATTCAGCAGTCAGCAGGAAATCCGGCAGATCCCGTCCCGGCTTGCGCCCGGTATGGACAATCACCTTCGCGCCGCAGTCCAGAAACTGCCGGGCAACTTCAAGGCCGATGCCGCGGCCGGCGCCGGTCACGACGACATTGCGATTTTCGAACAATCTGGGATGAAACACGAAGCCGTCCTCCTCGCGGACAGTGCCGCCGGTTGCGTCACTCGCCCTTAACATATGAGCGCACCGACCGAAAGAAAGGCGCGCACTGATCTTTCCGGGGAAAACCAGGACTAGTTTTCGGCCTCCAGAAGCCGCGCACCCGGCCCTTCCTTGCCAAGCCGGTCGCAGGGATTACGCAGCGGACAGCTTTCGATCGACAGGCAGCCGCAACCGATGCAGCCGGTCAATCGGTCGCGCAACAGGCTGAGCCGCCTGATTCGCGCGTCGAGATCATCCTTCCAGCGCGCCGACAGCGTCTGCCAGTCGGCAACGGTCGGCGTTCGTCCCTGCGGCAGGGACTCGAACGCTGACTGGATTTCCGAAAGCGGAATGCCGACACGCTGCGCCACCTTGATGATGCCGAGACGGCGAAGCACATCGCGCCCATAGCGCCGCTGGTTGCCGCGGGAGCGGATGCTCGAGATCAACCCTTTGGTCTCGTAAAAATGCAGCGCCGAGACGGCGAGGCCGCTGCGCTCCGCCACTTCACCGACTGTCAGGAGCCTGCCGAGCGGCGTCGCAGGAATCGTATCCATCGCCTATTGACCTCAATATTAGTTGAGGTTTTATACCTGTTGCTCCTGCAATCGTAAAGTCCAATCGCAACAAGGAGCGACACATGAAAACACCCACCAGGCTGGCGGTCATCTACGGGAGCACGAGGGAAGGCCGCATCTGCGACCGGGTGGTCAAGTGGCTGACGGAGGAGCTCATCCGCTTCCCGCAATTCGATATCGACATCATCGACCCGCTGGATTTTGCGCTGCCGACCACCCGCGAATTGGCACATCCCGAAATCGCCAGGCTCGCCGAGCGGCTCGGCATGGCGGACGCGTTCATCATCGTCACGCCGGAATACAATCACAGCTTCACCGCCTCGCTGAAATTCGTCATCGATTTCTTCTTCGAGCCTTGGCAGGGCAAGCCGGTCGCCTTCGTTTCCTATGGCGGTATTTCCGGCGGCCTGCGCGCGGTAGAGCAGCTGCGCCTCGTCTTTGCCGAACTCCACGCCGTCACGATCCGCGATTCGGTCAGCTTCGCTGCGCCATGGAACCGCTTCGACGCGGAAGGCAGGCTCGACACTCCCGACGACGCGCTGCGCTTGCTCGGCCGAATGATGGCAAGGCTGGAATGGTGGACACGGGCGCTCGCCACCGCCCGTATCGATCGTCCCTATGCCGATATCGCCGCCTGAGACAGAAAGCTCCGGTTCCGTTCCCAGCAGGTACGGAACCTCTGGGAACACCCGGGCAGGACCTCGGTCCGGGTGTTGTCCGTCATATCAGGTTCATTACGACCACGCGGACGGGTCTGCAATTTTGCGGTTGCGGGAAGAAAACCGCGATGATAGTTTCCGCCGAAATAACAGGGGAGCTCCGTATCGCCGGGGCTGAGATGCGAGGCGCAAGCCTCTGGACCCTTCAAAGCTGATCTGGGTAATGCCAGCGGAGCGAGGTTCAGATGTTCTCAGGCGCACAAGTGTCACTCTATCCGATGTCCGGCAATTTCGTCGGCATCATTCTCGATGCCGTCAAGGCGTTCGACCCCTATCGCGACCGGCTTCGCATCGAGACCGATGATATCTCCACCCTGCTGGTCGGCCCGCCTGATGTCCTCTTCGCGGCCATGCGCGATCTTTTCGTCGTCGCCGCCAATACCGGCGAGCATTGCGTGCTGTCCGCCGCGGTCTCACGCGGCTGCCCAGGTGAGCCCGACGACGCCATCTGCGGCGTCAAGCCCTCTGCCGGCCGGGCGGAGCCGCTTGCCGACCGGATTACATCAGCCCTTGCCGCCGTTGAAACCACCACGGAGACCGGACAGCCGGCAGCCGCGCAATTCTCGCTCTACGTCATGGGAACCGGCAGCCATATGGACGAGATCTATGGCTGCATCGATTTCTTGAAGCGCTCCGGCACCTTCGACCACGCCAAGAATTTCTGTACCCGGCTGGGGGGAGATGCCGGCGCCGTCTTCGCGACCATTCATGAGGCCTTCTATCGCTTCGGCGACCCGGTGGGACACGTGACGCTCGACATCACGGTCTCCGCCAATACAGCGCCGCGCGTCTTAGCAGACGCGCAAGGGACGCCGTAACACTTTAAATTGCTGCATAATTTTCCCTTAAATCGATTCCGATTTAAGGAATTATGCAGTGCCCGACGAAAGCCTGAAATCGAACGCTGATGACATCGCCACAACCATCGGATTCGCGCCTTGCCGCGCTCCGCGCCGCTCTCTACCGGGGCATACCGGCCTTTCTCGCGGGCTGCGCGTTTTTGGCGGCATGGGAACTCTATGTCGATCTTTCCGGCATCAAACCTTCCATCCTGCCGGCGCCTTCGCGCATTGTCATCCAGGGCTGGCTGAACCGTGAGGCGCTGATATCAAACACCTGGCCGACGCTGGGTGCGACACTCGGCGGTTTCGCGCTGTCGCTTGCCTTCGCCTTCGCCGCTTCGATCCTGATGGATTTCGTGTCTTTCATGCGCCGGGCATTGCTACCGATTTTCATCGCCAGCCAGACGCTGCCGCTGGTGGCGATCGCGCCCCTTGTCGTCCTCTGGTTCGGTTTCGGCCTGTTGCCGAAGATCCTGCTGGTGGCGCTCGTCACCTTCTTTCCGCTGTTGGTCGCCCTGCTGCAGGGCTATCAATCGACCGACCGCGACATCGCCGAATTGCTGAACTCGATGAAGGCGAGCCGCTGGCGGATTTTCCGCCTGGCGCGGCTTCCCTCCGCGCTGCCCTATTTCTTCGCCGGCCTCAGGATCTCGATCACCTATGCCGTCGTCGGCGCGATCTTTGCCGAATATGCCGGCGCCGCCCGCGGCCTCGGCATCTATATCCTCAACGCCAAGAACAATTTCCGCCCCGATCTCGTGCTTGCCGCCGTCGTTATCAGCGCCGCGCTCACACTCTGCCTCTTCGGGCTGACGCTATTGATCCAGCGCCTCGTCATGCCCTGGCAACGATCCCAGGAGTCGCGGCGATGAGCGATACGATGGTCGAACTGCGCAACATCTCGAAGTCCTTCGACGGCATGAAGGTGCTGGGCGATATTTCGCTCACTGTGGCAAACGGCGAGTTCGTTTCGATCGTCGGCCCGTCCGGCTCAGGAAAGTCGACGGTGCTCCGATTGCTGACACAGGCGCTTCGCCCCGATTCCGGCACCGTGCTTTTCAAGGACGCGCCGCTGGAACGGGCGCCGCATTCATTCGCCTTCATGCCGCAGCGCGATGCGCTGATGCCCTGGCGCCGGATCATCGACAATGCGGCACTTGGCCTCGAAGTGCGTGGCATGAGCCGCCGCGCTGCCCGCGCCACTGTGGCGCCACTGTTTGAGCGCTTCGGCCTTGCCGGTTTTGAACACCATTATCCATCCGAACTATCAGGCGGCATGCGCCAGCGCGCCGCCCTGCTGCGCACTGTCGTCCAGACCCAGGACATGCTGCTGCTCGACGAGCCGTTCGGCGCGCTCGACGCGCTGACGCGCACACAGATCCAGGAATGGCTGCAGAGCATGTGGACCGAACACCGCTGGACGGCGCTGCTGATCACCCACGACGTCCGCGAGGCCGTGTTCCTCTCCGACCGGATCTACGTGCTTTCGGCCCGCCCGGCGCGTATCATCCGCGAATTCCACGTTCCCCTGCCCCGTCCGAGAAGCCTTGCCGATCTCGGCTCGCCGGCGGCCCAGGCGATCGAAACCGAAATCCTGCAAACACTGCTTCATCCGCTCGAACAGGATGATTTTAGGCCGGTCGGCTTAAAATCTGAATCCTGTTCTACATTATAGAGTTAGAGCATGATGTCGTGAGAAAACCGCTCACACTTTTCGGCATCATGCTCTAGAGACCTGAGGAGGTCACCATGCTGCTTCTCACCCGTCGCCAGACGATCTTAGCCGCCATCGCCGCAAGCCTTGCCGGCCGCCCGGCCTTCGGCCAGTCAGCGCCCGCAAAGGTGCGCATGGCGCTCGATTGGACACCCAACACCAACCATATCGGCATCTATGTCGCCAAGGCGAGGGGCTTCTATACCGCCGCCGGCCTCGACGTCGAGATCCTTCCCTATGCCGACACCAGCGCCGGAACGCTGGTGTCGAACGGCGTCGCCGATTTCGGCATCAGCAGCGAGATCGAGGCCCTCATGCAGCGCGCCGCCGGCGGCGACGTGAAGATGGTCTACGGCGTCGTCCAGACCGAAACAGCGCGCCTTATCTACAAGGGCGGACGCGACGACATCAAAAGCCCTAGAGATCTCGACGGCAAGACCTATGGCGGCTTCGGCGGAACCTGGGAGAGCGCTTTGATCTCCGCGATGATCCGCAACGATGGCGGCAAAGGCGAGGTCAAGACCGTCACGCTCGGCACTTCCGCCTACGAGGCGCTGGACAATGGCTCGATCGATTTCACACTGGAGATCTACACCTGGGAAGGCATCGCCGCCGAGCTGGAAAAACGCAAGATCGGCCGCTTCCACTATGCCGACTATGGCGTTCCCGACGAACAGACGACGGTCATCGTCTCCAGCGACGCCTATCTCTCGGCAAATCAGGAAAATGCCCGCGCTTTCATTCAGGCAACGCGAAAGGGTTATGCCTATTCCGTCGATCATCCCGACGAAGCCTGCGAGCTGCTGATATCAGGAAGCAACGGCGCGCTGATGAACACGGAACTGGTGAAAGCTTCGCAGAAGGCATTGATCGACGGACACTTCCTGAAGTCCGAGGCCGGCGTAATCGGCACCCTCGACCCGGCCAAGGCCGATGCCATCGGCGGCTTCCTGGTCGCGAACGGCATCCTGGTCGACGCGAATGGCGCCGTACTCAAGGAGAAGCCGGACTTCTCCGCCTATTATACCAACGAACTGCTGGCCTGAGCCATTCCCGCCTTGCCCATCGCGGTTTTCCGCGGAAAAGCCCTTGGGCACTGCATAATTTCTTAAATCGGAATCGATATAAGAAAAAATTATGCAGTTATTCAAAGTGTTACAGTGCCACGCGTCTGAAAGGCGCGCGGCGCTGTAAGGCGAGGGACAAGATGCGCCAACAGGAGAGACTGGCCGGAGCGGACTTTCTGCGCGCGGCAGCCTGTCTGCTGGTGTTCGCCCACCATCTCGCGCTCCGGCTGGATATGCGCAGAATTCCCGACGAACTGGGACCCACCGCAAACATCCTCCGCTTCGGCAATTTCGGCGTTGCCATCTTCTTCGTGCTTAGCGGCTTTCTTCTTGCCCATCCCTTCTGGCGCGCGATCGACGACGGCAGCACCATGCCCAGCCTCCGCCATTACACAATCCGCAGGGCGGCACGCATCGCTCCGGGCTTCTGGGTGGCCGCAACCGTCAGCTTCACCCTCAGCCTGACGCTGCTTGCTCTGCCGCTGACGGCGGAGCTCGCCTTCCGCTATGTCTCCGGGCTACTGTTCATGAGCCAGTGGCATTGGCGCACATTCTTTCCCGTCGAAGCCGACGGGCCGCTCTGGTCCATTCCCTTCGAGGTCACCAGCTATGTGCTCCTGCCTCTCTGCTTTTTCCTGCTATTTCGTTTGCCCATCCTGAGGCAGCGTCCGTTGCTTGCCCGCTTTGCCTGGCTCTGCGTCATCACAGCTGTACTCTTGGCCCATGTGCTGATCCTCACCGTCTTTCCGCTCGACGATATCGGACGCGGCTGGCAATACGGCTTCCAAGGCGGGGCAAAGGAGTGGATGCCGCGATATAATCCGATCGGCTTCTTCGCCATCTTCGCATTGGGCGCGCTTGCCGCCGGCGTCGAAGTCATGCTCCCAAGAAGGCCCTCCGCCTGGTTCGATGCCGCAGCGCTGCTGGCCCTCGCTGTTGCCGGTTACCGTCTCGTCATATCGCCCGGCGGCTCCGCCGAAGCTTACGGCTGGCTCGAAATCCCCTATGGCTTCCCGGTCTTTCCGCTGGCGATCGCAACGGCGCTCGTTTCGCTCTGCCATTCGCAACGCCTCGGCAGGCTGCTCGACAACGCGCCTGTCCGCTACATCGCGAAAATCTCATTCGGCATCTATATCTGGCAGGAAATCATCCTGATATCGATCCAAAGGCTCGACCCGGGCTCATTCGGCGTTTCCTCGGAAATTGTCGTCACCGGCTGGCTGCAGTCTTGTGGATTGGCAGCCGCGCTCGTCCTTCTGGTCGCAAGTCTCAGCTATCATATGCTGGAAAAGCCTGCGATCGATGCCGGCAATCGCCTGACATCCCGCCAATCCAATCGGGCTACTCCTTTTAAAGTATAATTCTCCAGCAAGCTCAACTACTGGCATTATCTTTGAAAGGAAATACTCCCATTTTTGGTCTCATTCGGGTTAGCAATTTCTTATTTAGACCGATGACAAACGATACGAGAGCATGTATTTGTCTCTCTTCAGTTCAGTATCGCATCTAAACTTGTGGACCTTGCGTTATGAATGCTTTTACTTCGAAGACGAATTCACGCTTCGATCCGTCTCAGCGTCAGGACAAAACCAAGACCCTGGTTATCGCCAACTCCAACATTCGCCAGCCGGATAGCTTTTCCCTTGTCGAAAGAAAGATGATCGTGCGGCTGGGCACGAAGCGGATGTTCGATATCGTCGCCTCGGTCAGCGCCCTCATCGTGCTGGCGCCGTTTTTTCTGGCAATCGCTGTCTTCATCAAACTCGACGATGGCGGTCCGGTATTTTTCCGCCAGATCCGCTGGGGGCTCCACGGCCGGAAGATCACGGTGTTCAAGTTCCGCTCGATGCGCGCCGACGCTTGTGATCCGAGCGGCATTCAGCAGACCGTCAAGGGCGACAGCCGGATGACAGCTATCGGCGCGGTGCTTCGCAGGACCAACATCGACGAGCTGCCGCAGCTTTTCAACGTCCTGTTGGGCGAGATGTCGCTGGTCGGTCCGCGCTGCCATGCTGTCAATATGCGCGCAGCCGGTAGGCTCTACGAGGAGCTGGTGCCGGACTACCACCAACGCCACATCATGCGCCCGGGCATCACCGGCCTGGCGCAGACACGCGGCTGGCGCGGCCCGACGGCACGGCCATTGCAAGCGCGCGCCCGCATCGCCTGCGATATCTACTATGTCAGGCATTTCAGCCTGCTGCTCGACTTGAAGATTCTCTTGAAGACGCTCGTCATCGAGCTGCGTGGCGGCACCGGCTACTGAGACGGCTACGTCTTCCTTTGAAGCCGCCGATGGACATTGCCTGACCATTCCGAGGTATGAACCAACAAAAAAGGCGGCTGTTGTAGCCGCCTTTGATCGTTGCAGTCGATTGCGATCAATCCTGCTGGACGACGCCGCTCAGATGCGTCAGCTCCATGATGAAATGCTCGAGCTTCGACTTGTGCTCATGCAGCTCGGTATTCTCGAGTTCCGCGCGGGCGGCCTCGATGCGACGGGTCAACTCGTCCTTGTGAAGTTCCTCGACCGGAACAGCGGATTCGGCAAGCAATGTGCAGCCGGTCGGCAGGATATCGGCAAAACCGCCGAATACGACGTAATCCTGCTTCTTGCCGGAAGCCGAACGGACGCTTACTACACCAGGCTTGACCGTCGTCATTGTCGGCGCGTGGTGCGCCATGACAGTCATCTCGCCCTCGGTTGCGGGAATGACGACCTCAGTCACCATCTCCGACAGCAGCAGACGCTCCGGCGAAACGAGCTCAAAGTTGAAATTGTCAGCCATCAGTGACTTACCTTCTCGGCTATGGCTTTCGCATCTTGCAATTGGGTCCCGCAAAACGGGCAGTGCATTATCGCTTGGTCGAGATAACCGAGGCCTTCTTCGCTCTGGACAAGGCCCACCACCATCATCAGCACACCATTATCGGCGCGATAGACGGTCGGCGCTGCCGGCTCCGGAAGATCCGCCACGACCCCTTTCAGGGAGTCGCAGCAGAATATCTCGTCTAGCGCGTCGCTCATCAAACAGCTGCGAGCTTCTTGGCCTTTTCGATCGCTTCTTCCATCGAGCCGACCATGTAGAAGGCAGCTTCCGGCAGGTGATCGTATTCACCGTTGACCAGGCCCTTGAAGCCCTTGATCGTGTCTTCAAGAGCAACCAGCTTGCCCGGCGAGCCGGTGAAGACTTCGGCGACGAAGAACGGCTGCGACAGGAAACGCTCGATCTTGCGGGCGCGAGCAACAGCGATCTTGTCCTCTTCGGACAGTTCATCCATGCCAAGGATGGCGATGATGTCCTGCAGCGCCTTGTAACGCTGCAGCGTCGACTGAACCTTACGGGCGACGTCGTAATGCTCTTCGCCGACGACCAGCGGATCGAGCATGCGCGAGGTCGAGTCGAGCGGATCGACGGCCGGGTAGATGCCCTTTTCGGCGATCGAGCGCGACAGAACCGTCGTTGCGTCAAGGTGCGCGAACGAGGTTGCCGGCGCCGGGTCGGTCAAGTCGTCGGCCGGAACGTAGATGGCCTGGACCGAAGTGATCGAGCCGGTTGTCGTCGTAGTGATGCGCTCCTGCATCTGGCCCATGTCGGTGGCAAGCGTCGGCTGATAACCGACGGCCGACGGGATGCGGCCGAGCAGAGCCGACACTTCGGAACCTGCCTGGGTGAAGCGGAAGATGTTGTCGACGAAAAACAGAACGTCCTGGCCCTGGTCGCGGAAGTGCTCGGCGACCGTCAGGCCGGTCAGAGCGACGCGGGCGCGAGCGCCCGGCGGTTCGTTCATCTGGCCGTAAACCAGCGCGGCCTTCGAGCCTTCGCCGCCGCCATGCTTGTTGACGTTCGATTCGATCATTTCATGGTAAAGGTCGTTGCCTTCGCGGGTGCGTTCACCGACGCCCGCAAAAACTGAATAACCACCATGCGCCTTGGCGACGTTGTTGATCAGTTCCATGATCAACACGGTCTTGCCGACGCCGGCGCCGCCGAAGAGGCCGATCTTGCCGCCGCGTGCATAGGGGGCGAGAAGGTCGACGACCTTGATGCCGGTGACGAGGATCTGCGCTTCCGTCGACTGCTCGACATAGGACGGTGCATCCTGGTGGATGGCGCGCTTGTGCGCGGTGACCAGCGGACCAGCCTCGTCGACCGGTTCACCGATGACGTTCATGATACGACCGAGCGTCTCGTTGCCGACCGGAACCATGATCGGAGCACCAGTATCGCTGACTACCTGGCCGCGGACGAGACCTTCGCTTGAGTCCATCGCGATGGTACGGACTTCGTTTTCGCCAAGGTGCTGTGCAACTTCGAGAACCAGACGGACGCCGTTGTTGCTGGTTTCCAGCGCGTTCAGGATCTTCGGCAGTTCGCCTTCGAAAGCAACGTCGACGACGGCGCCGATAACCTGTGTGACTCTGCCGACAGAGCCGATCTTGGGGGTAGCTGCCTCAGCCATTTTCTGACCCTCTTTTCCTAGCCTCAGAGCGCTTCCGCGCCCGAAATGATTTCAATGAGTTCCTTGGTGATCTGCGCCTGACGCTGGCGGTTGTAGCTCAGCGTCAGTTTGTTGATCATCTCACCGGCATTACGCGTCGCATTGTCCATAGCGCTCATCTTCGCACCCATCTCGCCTGCGACATTCTCAAGGAGCGCGCGGAAGATCTGAACGGAGATGTTGCGCGGGATCAGATCTTCGAGGATCGATGCCGGATCCGGCTCATATTCGTAGACGGCGCCGGCATGCTCGGCATCTTCGTTCTGCGCCGCACCCGTCGAAGCCGGAATGAGCTGCTGCGCCGTCGGGATCTGACTGATCACCGACTTGAACTCGGAATAGAACAGCGTGCAAACGTCGAATTCGCCAGCTTCGTACATCTCGATGATGCGCTTGCCGAGCTGATCCGCATTCTCGAACCCAATGCGCTTGACGTCGCGCAATTCCTTGCGCTCGATGATCAACGAAGCATATTCGCGGCGAAGGATGTCGTAACCCTTCTTGCCGACGGTGAAGATCTTGACCGTCTTGCCCTCGGCAAGCAGCCTGCGCACATGATCGCGGGCAAAGCGCGCGATCTGCGAATTGAAGCCGCCGCACAGACCGCGTTCGGCCGTGCAGACCACCAGCAGATGAACCTGGTCCTTGCCGGTGCCGGTCATCAGCGTCGGTGCGCCGTCCGCATCGGTGACGGCCTTGGCGATGTTCGCCAGAACCGCACCCATGCGCTGCGAATAGGGCCGGGCGGCCTCGGCCGCCTCCTGCGCACGCCGAAGCTTCGCCGCGGCGACCATTTTCATCGCCTTGGTGATCTTCTGCGTCGCCTTGACGGAGGCGATCCGGTTTTTCAGATCCTTAAGTGAAGGCATCCGTGATCCGTCCTAACTTAGGGCCTGATTACGCGAAAGACTTTGCGAAGCTATCGAGAGCAGCGGTGAGCTTGCCCCTGGTATCGTCGCTGATTGCCTTTTCAGTGCGGATCGCGTCGAGGATGGCGGAGCCTTCCGAACGCAGATAAGAGAGGAAGCCCTGCTCGAATTTGCCGACCGAAGCGACTGGCAGCTTGTCGAGAAAGCCGTTGACGCCGGCAAAAATCACCGCGACCTGTTCTTCCGTCTTCAGCGGCGAGAACTGCGGCTGCTTCAGGAGTTCGGTCAGGCGCGCACCGCGGTTCAACAGGCGCTGCGTCGCAGCGTCGAGGTCCGAACCGAACTGGGCAAAGGCGGCCATTTCGCGATACTGGGCGAGTTCACCCTTGATCGAACCCGCAACCTGCTTCATCGCCTTGATCTGTGCGGCGGAACCAACGCGGGAAACCGACAGACCGACGTTCACCGCCGGGCGGATACCCTGGTAGAACAGGTCGGTTTCAAGGAAGATCTGGCCGTCGGTGATCGAGATCACGTTGGTCGGAATGAAGGCCGACACGTCGTTGCCCTGCGTTTCGATGACCGGAAGAGCGGTCAGCGAACCGGCGCCCTGGTCGTCGTTCATCTTCGCAGCGCGCTCGAGCAGGCGTGAGTGCAGGTAGAAAACGTCGCCCGGATAGGCTTCGCGGCCCGGCGGGCGGCGCAGCAGCAGCGACATCTGGCGGTAGGAAACGGCCTGCTTGGACAGGTCGTCGTAACCGATCAGCGCATGCATGCCGTTGTCGCGGAAATATTCGCCCATGGCGCAGCCGGCAAACGGAGCCAGATACTGCATCGGAGCCGGATCGGAAGCAGTCGCCGCGACGATGATCGAATACTTCAGCGCGCCGCGCTCTTCGAGCACCTTGACGAACTGAGCGACGGTCGAGCGCTTCTGGCCGATGGCGACGTAGACGCAGTAAAGCTTTTCGCCTTCCGGACCGTTGTCGTGAATGGCCTTCTGGTTGAGGAAGGCGTCGAGAAGGATCGCGGTCTTGCCGGTCTGACGGTCGCCGATAACCAGCTCGCGCTGGCCGCGGCCGACCGGGATCAGCGCGTCGATAGCCTTGAGGCCGGTCGACATCGGCTCATGAACCGACTTGCGCGGAATGATGCCGGGTGCCTTGATGTCGACACGCGAACGGCGCGTCGCATTGATCGGGCCTTTGCCGTCGATCGGGTTGCCAAGCGCGTCGACGACGCGGCCGAGCAGTTCCGGACCGACGGGAACGTCGACGATGGCGCCAGTCCGCTTGACGGTGTCGCCTTCTTTGATGTCACGGTCGGAGCCGAAGATGACGACGCCGACATTGTCGGATTCGAGGTTCAGCGCCATGCCGCGGATGCCGCCGGGGAACTCGACCATTTCACCGGCCTGGACATTGTCCAGACCGTAGACGCGGGCGATACCGTCACCGACGGAGAGAACCTGGCCGACTTCCGAGACTTCTGCCTCTTTGCCGAAATTTTTGATCTGGTCTTTGAGAATTGCGGAAATTTCCGCGGCGCGGATATCCATCAGCCAACCTCTTTCAATGCGAGCTTAAGAGTGGAGAGTTTGGTACGAAGAGACGTATCAATCTGGCGGGACCCGACCTTGACGATCAGACCACCAAGAATTGACGGATCAACCGTGACGGCAATCGTCACGTCTTTGCCGGTAACGCTCTTGAGTGCCACCTTCAATTCGGTTTCCTGCGCTTGCGAAAGCGCGTGTGCCGAGGTGACCTCGGCGGAGATTTCACCGCGATGGTTCGCGGCGATGATACGGAAGGCCTTGATCATGCCCGGCAGGGCAAACAGGCGGCGGTTGCGCGCCACGACCTTCAGGAAATTGGCGAAGAAGCCGCCGATTCCGGCCTTCTCGCTGATGGCGGTGATCGCCTTCAGCTGGTCCTCGGCAGAGAAAACCGGGCTTGCGACGAAACGCTTTAGGTCGGCGCTCTCATCCAGCATCGCCTGGAAACGGTCAAGATCGGCGGTGACGCTGTCGACAGCGCCCTGCTCGAGCGCCAGATCGAAAAGCGACGACGCATAGCGCTCGGCAACACCAGATGTAAGCTGGGACGTGTCTGCCACTGGCACAAATTTCCCTGATTTCAACCCAAAATCCGGCTCTCGGCGGGCGCCGAACCTATGATCTTGAATTCGTTTTGATTTCCCCCAGAAATCACAAGAGAAGCCTCTTGCTTCTTCCGAAATTCGGGGTCCGTCTAACATAGGATGTTCGGACTCGCAACACGCGTAACGCCCGAATACGCCTTTCACATGAATTTCTGTTGGCAAAATTGCGCAATGGCCTGAAAGCCGGCCGGGGAAGCCGCCGGCCGGCCGATAGATTCACGTCTGGGTGAAGCCGAAAACATAGAGCAGTGGCAGCGCCGCCAAAGCAATTTGCACAACCAGGAGTAAATAGTTGACGAGATTACTCCCCTTATCGGACAGGATCGATATGATCCGGGCAAAGGCCGCCATCGCAAAGGAGGCGCCGAGCGCCATGTAGATCCAGTTTTGGGCGAGCATGATCGCCGACAGGCCGAAGCCGAGATAAAAACCGCCCATCGAGCGTCCCTCGCCATATCCTTCCGGCCGCCCGTCCTGCGCCTGCAGGCCGAGAAGACGGAAAGTAGGGCCTGGCGCAAACATCATGATGAAGCCGGCGAGCGCCGTGAAAGCGGCTGAGCAGAACGCTAGCTGCTCGCCGAGTTCGGTCGGAAAATAGAATTCCATGCATCGCCCCAAATCACCCGGAAGAATTAGTGTTTTATGACATGGGCCGGAAAAGGAGGAAATGGCGGCGTTATGATTTATAGGAAACTTTGCGGATCAATATCGAGCTGCACCTGTACCGACCCGCGCTCCTTGGGCGATTGCGACAGCATCGCCCGCAAAAACCCCTGCATGTCCGAGTTGCGCCGGCCGTGCACCAGGAGGCGGAAGCGATGGCGGCCGCGCACCAGCGCCAGCGGCGCTTCGGCCGGGCCAAGCACCGAAATGCCTGAAACCTGCGGCGCCGCATTGCGCATGCCGCGCGCATGGTTTTCGGCATCATGGCGGGTCTCGGCCGAAACGATGATCGAGGCGAGCCTGCCGAAGGGCGGCAATATAGCGCGTTCGCGTTCGGTGATCTCGCGCTCATAGAAGGCGTCGGAATCGCCTGAGACAATCGCCTGCATGACAGGGTGCTGCGGCTGATAGGTCTGCAGCAGCCCATGGCTCTTGAGACCGGTGCGCCCGGCCCGGCCCGTCACCTGCGACAGAAGCTGAAAGGTGCGCTCGGCGGCGCGCGGGTCGCCATTGGCCAGGCCGAGATCGGCATCGATGATGCCGACCAGCGTCATCAGCGGAAAATTATGCCCCTTGGCGACGAGCTGGGTGCCGATGACGATATCGGCCTCCCCCTTGGCGATCGCCTCCAGCTCCAGCCGCAGCCGCTTGACCCCGCCCACGATATCCGAGGAGAGGACGATCGTTCGCGCCTCCGGGAAATGCCGTTCCACCTCCTCGGCAATGCGCTCGACGCCTGGCCCGCAGGCAACAAGATGGTCGAGCGTGCCGCATTCCGGGCACGCCTCCGGCGTGCGCTCGGCATGGCCGCATTGATGGCATTGCAGCTGCTTTCGGAAGCGATGCTCGACCAGCCAGCTCGAACATTGCGGGCATTGGAAGCGATGGCCGCAGACCCGGCAGAGCGTCAGCGGCGCATAACCGCGCCGGTTGAGAAAGAGCAGCGCCTGTTGGCGTTTCTCCACCGTCTTGCCGATCGCCCGGATCAGCACCGGCGACAGGAAGCCGCCGCGTTCCGGCGCGTGCCGGCGCATGTCGACCAGATGCAGGTCCGGCAGCGCCGCATCGCCGAAACGCGTCGGCAGGTGGACGGTGCTGTAGCGCCCGCTCTGCCCATTGACCTGGCTTTCGACCGACGGCGTCGCCGACACCAGAATGACGGGAAAATCGCCGATCCGGCCGCGCACCACAGCCATATCGCGGGCATTGTAGAAGACGCGGTCCTCCTGCTTGTAGGCAGGATCGTGCTCCTCGTCGACGATGATCAGACCGAGATCCTCGAACGGCAGGAACAGCGCCGAGCGGGCGCCGGCGACGACGCGCACCTCGCCGGTCACCGCCTGGCGCCAGACCTTTTCGCGCATGCGCGGCGCAAGATCGGAATGCCATTCGGCTGGTTTCGCCCCGAAGCGATCCTGGAAACGCTCCATGAAACTTGCCGTCAGCGCGATCTCCGGCAGCAGAATCAGCACCTGCTTGCCGCGTTTCAGCGTTTCGGCAATCGCCTCGAAATAGACCTCGGTCTTGCCGGAGCCGGTCACCCCGTCGATCAGCGACACCGAGAATTCGCCCTTGCGGACGTCGGAAACGATCTCCTCGGCTGCCGCCTTCTGCGGCCCTTCGAGGCGTGCGGCGGCAAAATCCGGATCCGGCATCGCCACCACCGGCGGCGGCGGCAAAAATATCGTATCGAATATGCCAAGCGTGATCAGCCCGTCGACGACGCTGGTCGACACACCCGCCGCATGCGCAAGGCCGCTGCGGGTCCAGGACAAGCCGTCGGAGGCCGTGTCGAGCACCCGGGCGCGCGCCGGCGTCATCCGCTCCGGTTCGCCGCCGACGAGATTCAACCCCTCCACCATCGGCTCCGGCTCGAAGGCATTTGGCGCCCTGAGCGCCATGCGGGCGACGAGGCCGGGCGGCGAGAGCGTATAGGTCGCGACCCAATCGATGAATTCCCGCATCTCCCGAGAAAGCGGCGGGCAGTCGAAGACATGGCTGATCGGCCGGAGCTTCTTCGGATCGACCCCATCCTCGCCGCCGTCCCAGACGACGCCGATGACCTGCCGCGACCCGAGCGGCACCTGCACGACCGAGCCGGGCTCGACCGCCATGCCATCAGGCACCGAATAAGAATAGGGTTTTGGCGCCGGCATCGGCACCAGCACGGGAACCGTTCGGTTCGCGGGCGGTGCCCCGAAAAGCGCGCCAAAGAGATCGGACGAATCTGTGCTCATCGGGCGAGACCATGCCCGCAAATCGATGCAATTGGAACCGCAAAGACGGGACGCACATCGGGCGCAGAATCCGGCGCAGGAAGATTCCGCGCGATCGCCCGTTCCCATACGGAAAGCTTGCTGGACGAGCGATTGGCCGCATACATTGCCGAAAAGATCTTTGTTCGAAATGCCGAAGCGCTGTTCTTCGGCCGTTGAATTGGAGAGCACCAATGGCCAGACTGACCGAAGATGCCAAGGGCGTCTACGTGATCGCCGTAACCCCGTTCACCGATGACGGCGCGCTCGATCTCGCCAGTATCGACAGCATGGTCGATTTCTACGAGGGCGCCGGCGTCACCGGCCTGACGGTGCTTGGGCAACTCGGCGAGGCCCCGAAGCTGACCGCGGAGGAATCGCGGACCGTGGTCGAGCGTGTGCTGAAGCGCCTCGACGGACGTCTTCCCGTCGTCGTCGGAGTTTCGGCGCCGGGGCTTGCTCCGATGCGCGAACTTGCCGAAGCCGTCATCGGCAAGGGTGCTGCCGGCGTCATGGTCGCGCCGCCCTGGACCGTCAAGACCGACGACCAGGCTTTCGCCTTCTACCAATCGGTCGGTGAAGTCCTGGGCGATACGCCCTTCGTGCTGCAGGATTATCCGCTCACCACCAACGTGACGATCGCGCCCAAGGTTATCGAGCGCATCGTCAATGAGGTGCCGAATTGCGTCATGCTCAAGCACGAGGATTGGCCGGGCCTTTCAAAAATCACCGCGCTTCGCGCCGCCAGCGACAAGGGCACCATGCGGCGCATCTCCATCCTTTGCGGCAATGGCGGACTTTTCCTGCCCGAAGAGATGGGCCGCGGCGCCGATGGCGCGATGACCGGCTTTTGTTATCCTGAGATGATGGTTGGCGTCGTCGGGGCCTATGCGGCCGGTAACCTCGATCGTGCCCATGCGATTTTCGATGCCTATCTGCCGCTCGCCCGCTACGAACAACAGCAGGGCATCGGCCTTGCCTCGCGCAAATATGTGCTCGCCAAGCGCGGCGTGATCAAATCCGCCACCCTGCGCAAGCCGGGCGCCAAGCTCTCGGCGCTCGATGTTGCCGATGTCGAGCGGTTGCTGGCGCGTCAGGCCATCCGCCTCAAGGAGATCGGTGCGTGAGGCTTAAAACGTGAAGAATCAGCCCGAAACATCATGAGGCCGACCGGAGGGAATGTGGGGGAGGATTTCGAGACAATGTGTATCGCCGTCCCGCTCGTAGAGCTGAAATCCAAGCGCCTGCCAAAATTTGGCCGCGTCGGCATTTCCCGCATGAACGGTGACGATACTGCAGAAGGCCCGCGCATGATCCAGCAGAGCCAGGGCCAGCATCCGCCCGATGCCATGCCGGCGTATCTCTGGACGGATGTAAAAACGTCGCATTCGCAACGCTCCGGATAGGGTGGGTTCGATGGTCAGGCCTCCGATACCGGCGAGCGCCTTCCCGACATAGGCGCCGAGCAGCCTTTCGCCGTCACGCTCGAATCTGAGGTCTCCAGCCGACCATCCGGCGATAACGCGGCTGATATGGAGATGGCCCTCTTGCCGGGCCTCGCTTTCGAGGTCTGCGATCTCCCGCGGCAATCGATCGCGGATCACGCGGATATCGACCGTCATGGCAAAGCCGATGGATTTAAAGTCCTTTGTTTTATGCATGTCGTCATCCCGGAACCGCAGCACACTTCCGGACGACATGCATTAGAGTGCAGGAACGGAAAGCTTGCGAGGCATCGCCGCAGCCGGCGGGCCGACCGGCATGAAAGTCGCGTCGCCATTGGCTGCCATGTCGTGCACCGTATGCTTCTCCAGCGCCTTCGTCACGTCGTTGAGGTCGCCGTCCAGATGTTCGGCCGGAATGAGATTGCCGATGACGAAATCGAAGCGATCGCCGCGTTTGTTCAACAGTTCGTGGAACACCGTCATGTCGCGAAGCTCCGTCGACCATTTCGCCAGCCAGTAGAACAGGCCGGAATTACGCGCCGTCATATGGACGGGAAGGATCGGCAGATTGTATTTGCGCGCCAGCCCGACGGCCGAGGTTTTCCATGGACGTTCGTTGAGCCGGCCGTTCGCCCAGTAGGCGATGCGGCCTGACGGGAAGAGCACCGTCGCCTTGCCTTGCCGCACAGCGTGATTGGTCAACTGCAGCGTTTCGCGTGCCTTGAGCTTGCTCTTGTACTCCTCCCGCCATTCGACGGGGATGATCATCTCGGCAAACCGCGGATTGACGCGGATGGCATCGCGATTGGCGAAAAACATCATATCCGGCCGACGCGCTTTCAGCAGATCGAACACGGCGACACCATCGGCGATGCCTGTGGGATGGTTGCTGACGAGGATGAAGCCACCGGTATCGGGGATGCGTTCGCCATTGGTGATGCCGATATCGAGTTTCAGCACGTCGCTCAGATATTCGAACGACTGGAAGCCCGGCATCTTGGCGACGGCATTGGCGAATTCGATCGCCTTGTTGTAGCGCAGCAGCGTGTAGAGAAACGGCCGCATAACCGGCCAGAGCGGATTCTTCACGATCCTCTGGCCGCGTTCGGCAATCAGCCTATCGACGATATGACCGGGTTTTCCCTGTGAAACGAGAGCGATCGCTTCCGCGAGCTGTCCGAAAGCCGTCATGGAATCGCGCCGTGCCATGAAAGATCCTGTCTATGGGTATAAAGCTATCGCAGTAAAATATGATCTAGGGATGACAAGGGTTTGGCCGGCATTAGCAATTCCATAACCGTTCCTGCTCCAAATTGGCGGACTTGAAGGCAAATTCAAGGCCAGCGATGTGAATGAACTGCTTGTTATCGCCGATTCGCGCCTGATGGCGGAACGGGCCGCGTGGCTCGAAAACCTCGCCAGCGAGCGCCGTCTTTCCGAGCACACGCTCGATGCCTATGAGCGCGACACCCGCCAGTTCCTAACCTTCCTGACCGGCCACCTCGCCGGCCCGGCGACGCTTGGCGATATAAGGGAATTGCGCCCCGCCGATTTCCGCGCCTTTCTCGCAGCCAGGCGCAAGCAGGGCTCCGGGGCCCGCTCGCTCGGCCGCAATCTTGCCGGCCTTCGTTCGCTGCTGCGCCACTTGGAAAAGAAGGGTCTGGTCAATGCCGCCGGCGCGGGCGCGATACGCTCGCCGAAACAGCCGAAATCGCTGCCCAAGCCGCTGTCGGACACGCAGGCGATCACCGTCGTCAGCAATGAAGCCCAGCTCCATGACGAACCCTGGATCGCCGCGCGCGATGCGGCTGTCATGACGCTGCTCTACGGCTGCGGCCTACGCATCTCCGAAGCGCTGGGTCTCGTTCCCTCCGACCTGCAAAAGGGCGCCACAGCGCTGCGCATCACCGGCAAGGGCAACAAGACGCGGCTGGTGCCGCTGCTGTCGGTGGTTTTCGACGCCGTCGAGAAATACCGCACGCTCTGCCCCTATCACCTCGAACCCGGCGAGCCCCTTTTTCGCGGCGCCCGCGGCGGCAAGCTGCAGCCGGCGATCATCCAGCGCGCCATGCAGAAGATGCGCAGTGCCTTCGGCCTGCCGGAGACCGCGACACCCCATGCGTTGCGCCATTCCTTCGCCACCCACCTGCTTGCTGGCGGCGGCGATCTGCGCACCATCCAGGAACTGCTCGGCCACGCCAGCCTTTCCACAACGCAGGTCTATACCGGCGTCGATGCGTCGCGGCTGCTCGAGGTGTATGATCGGGCGCACCCGCGCGCTTAGAACCTTTTCTGGTCAGATTGAAAATTCTGCCGGAGCAAGAACGACTCTAAGCTTTCGTTAACGCATTCTCTTAAAGGAATATGCGCAAGCCGGGCGTAGAGCATGAAACCACAAGGCATGTGACCGGAACATCATCATGACGACATCGATCGGCCGCCGGACTTTTCTCGCAGCACCCGGCAATCTGCTGCTCTGGCTGATTGCCGCCTTTCACATGCTGCTTCTTGCGGCCCTGTTTGTGGCCTTTCTGGCTGCGCGACCGGCTGCGGCCGAAGAGGCGGCCTGCACCGGCCGCAATCTGATGGTCGAGCTGCAGCAGAACGACCCCGCCCGCTATGCCGAGGCGCTGAAGGAAGCCGACGCAACCCCGAACGGCAAGGGCATCTTCTGGAAGATCGAGAAGCCGGGGCTTGCGCCGTCATGGCTGCTCGGCAGCATGCACGTCACCGATCCGCGTGTTCTGGTCCTGCCGCCGCGCGCCCAGGCAGCCCACGACGCCGCCGACACGATCATCATCGAATCCGACGAGATCCTCGACGAAAGGAAGGCGACCGCCGCCCTGCTCGCAAGGCCGGAGCTGACGATGTTCACCGACGGCACGACGATCGACAAGCTGCTCTCCCCCGAGGACTACAAGCGCCTCGAAGCCGGTTTGAAGCAGCGCGGGATTCCGCTCAGTGCCGTTTCCCGCATGCGGCCTTGGATGATTTCGAGCGCCGTTGCCCTGCCGGCCTGCGAGATCGCCCGCAAGGCGAAAGGCGTGCAGTTCCTCGACCAGAAGATTGCCACCGACGCGGTTGCCGAAGGCAAGCAGGTGAAGGGGCTGGAAACCCTTGCCGAACAGATCCAGGCCATGGCCGACCTGCCGGTCGAATTCCATCTGAAGTCGCTGATCGAGACGCTGGAGCTCGGCGACAAGATGAGCGATGTCGTGGAAACAATGACCGACCTCTATCTCTCCGGCGAGATCGGCATGACCATGCCGATGCTGAAGACCGTGACGCCGAAGAAGGAAGGCGAAGATGACGACTATGCCGCCTTCGAACAGCGCGTCATCCTCGACCGCAACAAGGTGATGGCCGAGCGCGCCGCCCCGATCCTCGACGGCGGCAACGTCTTCATGGCGGTCGGCGCCCTGCACCTGCCCGGCAAGGCCGGCGTCATCGAACTGCTGCGCCGGCAGGGCTTCACGGTCAGTGCGGTGAACTGAACCAGCAATCAGCCGAACGTCATGCGGCGCAGCACATTGGTTTTCCAATAGAAATGATGGACGAGCGCGCCGGCGACATGCGCCGCGATCAGCGCCCAGAGAATGATCTTCAGGATATCCGCGTGGAGCGAACCGGCGGGATTGATGCCGAAATAGTAGGCGGCGATGCCCGTAAGCGGCATGGCGAAGATCAGGATATAGAGACCGGCATGGGCAAGCCGCGCGGCAAGACGGAAGATCGCCGGTTCCTTGGCGGCCTCGGCCGGCACGCCTTTGGTAACACGCAGCCCGAGCCGGACGATCGCAAGCAGCAGGATGGCGATGCCGACATAAGCATGGATATTCGCCGACGAAACCTGCTCCGGCGTCGGCACCTGCCCCCTGCGCATCAGCCGATGCCAGACATTCATGCCGTCGGGAAACAGCAGATTGAAGAAGATCAGCAGCGCCACCGTCCAATGAAGGAAGCGCTGGCTGAGACTGTAAGCCATGATGGACGGCTGCTGCATTTTCTCGACCTTCGTCAGATGTTGATCTCAGCGATTCTCAACAACCAGACTAGAGCATGATGCCGAAAAGTGTGCGCGGTTTTCGGACAACGTCATGCTCTAACTCTTTAATTTAGAACAGGATGATTCCAGGCCAACCGGGCCTAAAATCATCCTGTTATAGGGTAATCCATTGGCTAGGTTGTTCCCAAGCGGTTTGTCTTGCGCCACTCTTCGTACTCTCCGCGGGCATCGTCATGCAGCGGATAGTAGCGCTGCAACGACCCGCCTTCCATAAGCTTCACTCGCGAGAACTCCTCCCAATCGTGATGCTTTTGCGATTCTTCGATGACCTTCGAGGCCATTGCGACCGGAAGCATCACCACACCGTCATCGTCGGCGACGATGATGTCTCCGGGGATTACCGTGACACCGCCGCAGGCAATCGGGACGTTGACGGCGTTGGGATAGATGCCGGTCTGCACATGATAGTTGGGTGTCCAGCCGCGCAGCCATAAAGGCAGATCCAGCTTCTCGACATTGGGCCGATCGCGCATGCAGCCATCGATCACGATGCCAGCGCCGCCTCTGCCTTTGAAATAGGTCGACATCATATCGCCGAAGACGCCAGAACTCATGTCGCCGCGCGCATCGACGACGACCACATCGCCCTCCTGCACGTGATAAAGCACATGGCGGTGCAACTGCGTCTCCGGACCTGCATACTCTCCCTCGTTAAAAAGGTCCGGCCGCTGCGGCAGGAATTGAAGCGTCAGGGCGGGCCCGACGATCGACTTCCCGTGATTCTGCGCCACGGGACCGACCATGTGCGGATTGCGGAAGCCCATGTGGCCAAGCGTGCCGGCAACGGTCGCGGCGCCGATTTCTTTCAGTGCGTCGATCAACTCTTTGGGCGGTCGCGTAATGTCGGGCGTATGTGTCATTTTGTGCTCCGGTGGATGAAACTACCAGTTGGTGACAGAACCGTCGCGGCGCTTCAGGTGAGGCGCTTCCCAGAAACGAAAGCTCTCCGCCTTGACCGCCTCTTCGTTGACCTCGACGCCGAGCCCCGGCAGATCGTTGACCGGATAGTCGGGACCGTCGAGCCGTGGTTGCACGGGGAAGAAGTCGGAATTATCGAAGCCCAGCTTCGCTTCGGGCGCCCTGGTCTCGAGCCAAGCGAAATTCGGTACCGCGGCGGCGAGATGGATGGTCGCGGCCGTGCAGACGGGGCCGAGGGGATTGTGCGGCATCAGGTCCACATAGTGCGCCTCGCTCCAACCAGCGACCTTCATCGCTTCGGTGAGCCCGCCAACATTGCAAACATCGAGCCGGTTGAATTGATGTATGCCACGCTCGATGTAGGGCAGGAATTGCCACTTGCTGGCAAATTCCTCGCCGATGGCGAACGGGATGTCGGTCATCGTGCGCAGGGATTCGTAGGCCTCGGGTGTCTCGTCTCGTATCGGCTCCTCAAGGAAATCAAGCACGCCACGGCCGAGCTTGTTACAGAAGCTCGCCGCTTCTGCCACCGACAGCCGATGATGGTAATCGATGCCGAGGACGACCTCGTCGCCCAGTGCCTGGCGCGCCTTGTTTAGCATAGCTGCGGTAGCGCCGATCGACTCCCGCGGCTCAAAGACGTCCTTGCTGTTTTGCCCGATGGGGAAGAAGCGGATCGCCTGCCACCCTTGTGCGCGTAGTTCGCGGGCTCGCTCGATGGCAACATCGCCCTCGGCCTCGTCACCGGTCGAGGCGAAGGTCGGAATGCGGTCGCGCTGTTTACCGCCCAGCAATTCGTAGGCCGGCACCCCCAGCGCCTTGCCCTTGATGTCGTGAAGGGCAATGTCGATGGCTGAAATCGCCGCCTGCAGAACGCGCCCTCCTTCGAAGTATTGGCTGCGATAAACTTCTTGCCAGATCCGACCAATCTGCATCGGGTCGCGGCCGATGAGAAACTCGCGATAGTGCTCGATCGCGCCGGCCACGGCCTTCTCGCGACCGCTCAAGCCGCTCTCGCCCCAGCCGAAGATGCCGTTGTCGGTCTCGACCTTGACCAGCATCTGGTTGCGCGTTCCTACCCATACTGGATAGGGCTTGATCGCCGTGATTTTAAGCTTCGTAGTCATCAACGCCCTCGTTTCACACACATCGGCTTGGTCTCAGTTGGCCTTGAGGGCCATTTCTGTTTCGCCGTCGAACAAATGCATCCGCTCTTGATCGAACTCGAGCCAAATCTGTTCGTCGGGCGCGACGGCAATGGTCGGCGGCACGCTGACATTGACGATGGCGCCGGACAGCAACGCCTGTACGAAGGTGACGTCCCCGGTCGGCTCCACCGTGTAGGCCTTTGCCGGGATGCTTCCAGGCATCGCACTCTTGTGCAGCTTGATCGTCGAGTGACGTGCGCCGAGGACGACTTTCTTGGTGGTTGCCCTGGCGACCTTCTGGGCGTTGTTTGGCGAGAGTTCGAGGCACCAGCCCTCCGCGCTGGTCAACACGGTGTTGCCGCTTGCCGTTGATGCTTCCAGCGGAACAAGGCTCATCGCCGGGCTGCCGACGAAGCTGGCGACGAACATGTTCACCGGATGGGCAAAGACCTGCGCCGGTGAATCGTATTGCTGCAGGTAGCCGCCATTCATCACCGCCATCCTGTCGGCCATCGTGACCGCTTCGAGCTGGTCGTGCGTCACGTAGATGATCGTTGCTTTGAGGTCCTGGTGGAAACGCTTGATCTCCGACCGCATCTGCACGCGCAGCTTTGCGTCGAGGTTGGAGAGTGGTTCATCCATCAGGAATACCGCTGGATCGCGAACGAGGGCACGGCCCAGCGCCACGCGCTGCTGTTGCCCGCCCGAAAGTTCGCGTGGCTTGCGCTCGAGCAGCTGCGTCATATCGAGCACGCGCGCTGCTTCCTTGACCCTCTTGTCGATCTCGTCCCTTGGCAGTTTGCGCATCTGCAACGGGAACGCCAGATTTTTGTAGACCGATTTCTGCGGATAGAGCGCGTAGTTCTGGAACACCATTGCGATGTCCCGGTCCTTGGGGTCGAGGTCGTTGACCACCCGGTCGCCGATGACGATGTCGCCGGATGTGATGGGGATGAGCCCTGCCACAAGATTGAGTGTGGTGGTCTTGCCGCAGCCTGAAGGGCCGACGAGCGCAACGAATTCGCCGTCGTTGACCGTCAGCGAAACATTGTTGACAGCTTTGAAGCTGCCATAGGTCTTGACCAGATCTTTGAGGACCACGTGGGCCACCGGCAACTCCCCTAGTGCTTGACTGCGCCTTCCGTGAGGGCGCGTACGAAGTATCGTTGCAGGACAAGGAACAGGACCACGACGGGCACGCTCATCATGAAGCTGGCCGCCATCAGACCCGGAAAGTCCGTTGTATTTTCCGAGAAGAAGCGCTGAATGCCGACCGGCAGCGTCAACTGATCGTTCTTGGAGAGGAAGGTGTAGGCGTAGATGTACTCGTTCCACGCGCCAATGAAGGAATAGATCGCCGTGGCGATAATTCCTGGCGCCGAGAGCGGCATCACGATCAGGAAAAAGGCCTGGAACCGCGTTGCCCCGTCGATGCGCGCCGCCTGCTCGAGTTGCACCGGGATATTGTCGTAGAAGCCCTTGAGGAGCCAGATTGCCAGCGGTAGGCCGAATGTGAGGTAGGTGAGGACGAGCGACCCATGCGTGTTCACCAGCCCGATCGCGCGCATCAGGATGAAGAGCGGCACGAGAAAGATCACTGCCGGGAACATGTTCCGAAGCAAGACGGCGAAGAACAGAAAGTTCCGGCCCGGGAAGGTGAAGCGTGAAAACGCGTAGGCCGCAGGAACTGCCACGATCACCGAAAGGATGGTCGTGGCGGTGGAGACGAAAAGGCTGTTCCAAAAGAAGCGCAGGAAGTCCTGGCCGACGCTGTTTTGCGGATCGAGCAGCTTTTGGTAGCTGGCGAGGGTGGGGTGGTCTGGCCACCATTGCGGCGGGAATTGCATGGCCGCGAAGCCGGACTTGATCGAGGTGATCAGCATCCAGATCATCGGTAATGCGGTGTAAAGCAGCATGAACACAAGGAAGATGCGTCCGCCCCACCGCCATCCATCGATGCGCATACGGCGACGCGCCCGGCCTCGATGAGCAGTCTCGGCAATCGTGCTCATCAACTCCCGTCCTTTTGCTCGTTGCCGCTCAGCGCACGGACGTAGAAGTAGCCGAGCGACATCAGGATCAGGAACAGCAGCACCGAATAGGCCGATGCCACTCCCCAGCGCTGGCGGCCGAAGGCGAGTTCATAAATATGGGTGATCCAGATATGCGATGCATTCGACGGCCCGCCGCCGGTCATGATCCAGGGGATGATGAAAGAATTGAAGTTGGCCACTGCCAGCAGAAGGATCGTCACAGTCGAGACGTTTCTCAAGTGCGGGAAGGTGACGTGCCAGAACCGCTGCCATGCATTGGCTCCGTCGACTTTTGCGGCGCGTAGCAACTGGTCGGGAACCGTCTGCAGGCCAGCCATCATCATGATCATGGCAAAGGGAAACTCTCGCCAGATATTGACGACGATCAGCGAGGGCAGCACCGTGCTGACGCTGTCGATGAAATTCGGCGGCCGGTCGGCCAATCCGAGGCCGACCAGCACCGCCCCAATGATCCCAAAGTCCGAATGGTAGATCCACTTCCAGATATAGGACGCGGCGACCGCGCTGATGACCCAGGGAATGATCAGGACGGCGCGCAGGATGCCACGGCCGACAAAGTCACGATGGAGCGCCAGGGCGCTGGCAAACCCCAGGACAAATGAGATGAAAGTGGATCCCAGTGTCCAGATAAGAGTGTTCGAGGTGACCTTCCAGAACACCGGACTTGTGAGGATGGAGATGTAGTTGTCGAGGCCGATGAAAATCTTGTCCCGCAGCTGCAGGCCAGGCGGTGTGTTGAAGAACGACAGTTCGATCGTGTAGTAGATAGGGTAGGCTATGACGATGAGCATCACGGCGATCGCAGGAAGCACGTACGCGTAGTCAGCGCGATGCTGCCAAATCTTTCGCAGCACGCCGGACCTATCGAGTTGCGGTCTTCGTCGAGCCTCGGCCTTGCCAGTCAAGATCGTCACAGTGCCGCGCCCTTATTCTTCGGAGCAAACCGGCTGCAATCGAGGCGCAGCCGGTCAGATCGTCTGGCTTGGACTAGAGTCCGCCGTCCATCAGGTCTTTTACCTTCTTGGCTGCGTCATCAGCCGCTTGGTCGACGGTCATGGCTCCGGTCAGGGCATTCTGCAGCATGTCCGGGACGATGATGTTCATGATCTCGGGGGACTGTGGCAGCGCCGGGAACGGGATGCCGTATGGAAGCATCGAGGTCGTGACATCAAGGAACTTGATACTATCAAGACGTTCCTTCATCCATTTGGTCTTGAAGCCGTTAAGGTTTCCCGGGTTCGAGCCGGCATAGGCCATCTTCAGCGACCATTCGGGGCTCGTCCACATGCAGATGATAGCCTTTGCAGCCGCCTCGTCTACCTTGCCGCCCTCGACATATTCGGGCTTCAGGATGTGAATGTTGGAGCCGCCAAACACGACGGCACGCTTGCCGTCGGGGCCAGTCGGAATCAGGCCGTAGCGCATGTTGTCGATTACGGTCTGCGCCTTGTCCTTGTCGGTATCCGTCGCCTTTTTCTGCAGGTCGAGCATGACGTTGTAGTCGGACGGGTGCGAGATCATCATGCCGAGCTGGCCAGCGAGGAAGAGCGGCTGGTTGTCGGCCTGCTGGTTGGTGAGCGCCGAAACCGGAACCGACTTGTCGCGAACATACATATCGTAGGAGGCTTGCAATGCCGCCTTGCTCTGCGGACTGTTGAGTTCGACCTCCTTATAGGTCGGGTTGGCGGTAGCTTCGTCGAAGACGCCACCACCATAGGCCCATAGCTGCGGCATGAAACGGTACGGCGTATTGCCGGCATTCTTGCGAGCCACGAGACCGTAACCGGCAATGCCGAGCTTGTCGTGGATCTGTTTGGAATCCTTGACGACGTCGTCCCAGGTTGCCGGAGCCTTATCCGGATCGAGGCCTGCACGCTTGAAGATGTCGGCGTTCCAGATGAACGCCATCGTCTCGTTGTTGGTGGGAATGCCGTAAGTCACCCCCTCCCAGGTTACAGCCTTCATTGCGCCCGGCCAGAAATCCTCGGTCGAATACCCTACATCCTCGGGTTTGAGCGGCTGCAAATAGCCCTTTGAGGCGAACTCGGTGCCGCCCAGGATTTGCAGGCGGACCGCCATGGGCGCAGCATTGCCAAGGAGCGCGGTCCGGAACTTGTCCAGCAGGTCATTATAGGTGAGGGCTTGTTCCTCAAGCTCGATGTTTGGATAGGTTTTGCGGAAGGTCTCGAAGAACTCCTTGTAATACTGGCGCAGGAGGTCGGGGTCGCCCTCGAACACGCCCTGATACCAGAAAGTCAGTCGCCCCTTATAGTCGAGCGGAGTGACCTTGGCGCAATCGGCCGCCGTGTCAAAATCCTGTGTGCCAGCAATCGAACGCACATATTGCGGCGACCACTTGCTCAAGTCGACCGACGCTCCGAGCGCCGACGCGGACATCAACGACATCATCAAAGCAGTGGAAACAGTGCCGCGCAGGACGGCACCACCGAATGAAATCCTCGACATAGGTATCCTCCAGGTTCTCCCATGCCGCTCTGCATCGAGGCGAGCGGTCTTTGCTCATTGGCTGCGGGTCGTTTTCAGCCAATGTATCTCTTTGGACAGATCATACGTTTTCAGATCGAAGATTGCCTGTCAACTGGAGAAATCGTACATTGTTTAGATAATCGTCGCGTGATATCGAAGCAATATATGTATTGATGGGGACAGCTTTGGCCGAAACAAGCGATTTTAAAGCGCAGCCACCCGAGGGGATCGACGCTATCGGGGCCTCCAGCGAGGGCGCCTCGCTTTATCAGTTGATCAGGGACGACATTATTGAAGGGCGGCTCGCTGCCAACGAACGGCTTGTCGTCACCGATCTCGCCCGGCGCCACGGCACCTCGACCAACCCGGTGCGAGAGGCTCTGCAACTATTGCGCGGGGAGGGCTTCGTCACCCTCGTTCCCAACCGCGGGGCGCGCGTCCGGCCCATAGATCAGGATTTTGTTCGGGACATCTACGAAATAGGAGTCTTGATCGAGCCGGCACTGACGCGATGGTTCGTGAATATGGCCACCGTCGAGGACATTGCTGAACTCGAACGCATCCAGGGCTTGATCGAAGAGAACAACTTCGCCGACACGTTCAGGCACAGCGAGCTGGACACCGCCTTTCACACCGTAATGTACCAAAGGCACTACAACCGCCATGCCGCCGAGCTTTGGTGGAAGCATCGCGAAGTGCTTCGAGCCGTGAGCCGGCGTTTCAACTTCACGCTCGCCCGGCGTGCCGCGATCCTTAGCGAGCATCGCGAGCTCATCGCGCATGTAAAAGCGGGAAATGCGAACGAGGCAGGCGAACTCATCGCACGCCATGTCGAGGGCTCCGGCCGGCACATCCTCGAACACATGCGTGCGCGAAACGCCGCTCGGGCAGGATAGAGGCCTCGAATATCGTTATCCCGACCACTTCAGATAAAGGCAGTTGAGATGAAAATCACCAGCGTTCGGCCGTGGCTGATCAAGTCCGATGCTTCTTATTGGGGAGAGTATCTGTTCGTCGAAGTGACGACCGACGAGGGGGTGAGCGGCTGGGGAGAAATCACCACCACGACAAGGCTCGCTAATCGCGCCCTCTGCACGATCCTGCGGCAGATCGGTGCCGCTGTGACAGGCGAGGACCCGGCGCGTATTGAGTATCTGTGGCACAAGATATTCCGCAGCTTCACCTACATGGGCAGTCGGGGTGCCGCAGTCGAATGCGTGAGCGCCATCGACATAGCCCTCTGGGATATCCGAGGCAAAGTCCTCGGTAAGCCGGTTTACGAACTGTTGGGTGGACCGGTACGCGATGAAATTGCGCTCTACACCCATCCCAACCAGGCCAAATTTACCAGCAACGAGGCTGTGGTCCGCGAAATTCGAGACATTGTCGAGTCCGGCCACACGGCGCTCAAGTTCGATCCTTTCCCCCACCAAGGCCGCACCGCCGATGGACAGTTTCGCGAACAGCGGGACGGCTACCTCGATGGCAGCATGACCCGCAAAGATGAGCGCGAAGCCGCCGAACTCACTGCTCTGATCCGCGAAACGGCGGGCTCTGATGTCGACATCCTCATCGATGCGCACGGCCGGTTCGACGTTCCCACCGCCATTCGCCTTTGTCGAAGCCTCGAGGAAGCTGGTCAGATCGACTGGTTCGAGGAGCCCTGTCCACCGGAGAGCCTCAACGCTCTCAGACAGGTCCGTGAGAAGGTCAGCGCCGCTATCTCGTGGGGCGAACGCGGCCACACGAAGTGGGATTTCGTGCCGGTGCTCGAAAACAAGCTCGCTGACTACATCATGCCTGATGTCACATGGACCGGCGGCATTACCGAACTCAAGAAGATTTCTGCCCTATGCGAAGCCTACTACATCCCGGTCTCGCCGCATGACGCCGCAGGGCCGATCAATGTGGTTGCGGGAGCGCAGGTGATGATGACCGTTCCCAACTTCTACAAACTCGAAACGTCGGAGTGGAACCTGGGTAAATACGATCACCTCATCGACAGACCACTCGATGTTTCGAACGGTAGCCTCAAGCTTACGCCCAAGCCCGGTCTCGGCGTCGAAATGAACCGCGACTACCTTCAAAACCACGAGATAGAGCTGGACTAGCAACCCAGCGTGCACGGCGATGAGCCCAGCCGACCAAAACGAGGATAAATTATGCCAGAGGCAGATGGAGCCGACGAGGCGCTCAATCGGGTGAACACGCATTCCAAGCCGTCCGATCTTCGCATCACCGACATGCGGGTAGCCGAAATTGTCGGCGCGCCGTTCACCTCAGTGCTGCTTAAGATTTACACCAGCCAGGGCATCGTCGGGCTTGGCGAGGTGCGCGACGGCGCCAGCGCCACCTATGCGCTGATGCTGAAGAGCCGGTTGCTTGGCGAGAACCCTTGCGACATCGACCGCCTGTTTCGCCGGATCAAGCAGTTCGGCGGGCACGGACGGCAAGGCGGCGGCGTATCCGCGGTTGAAATCGCGTTGTGGGATCTTGCCGGCAAGGCCTATGGTGTCCCTATCTACCAGATGCTCGGCGGCCGGTTTCGGGAGAAAGTGCGCGTCTACTGCGATACCGACGCCACCGTGCCGAGCGGCACCGAGACCGGCAAGCGCCTCAAGCAGCGCATGGAACTCGGCTTCACCTTCCTCAAGATGGATTTGGGACTGATGCAGATCGCGGATGTGCCCGGAGCCGTCGTCTTTCCTGCCGGCTCATTGGAAGGATACCGCGACGGTCCCAGTCGCGGGCCGCTGAAGACCATTGAAGAGCGGCGTGTCCGCAACGCTGCGTACGATTTGCATAACGTCCAGCACCCGTTTACCGGCCTCCACTTTTCCGACAAGGGCCTCGACCTGCTTGAGCAATACATCGCCGAGGTTCGTGAGGTCATCGGCATGGATGTGCCGCTCGCCATCGATCATATCGGCCATATCTCGATGCAGAACGGCATTCGCCTCGCCCGGCGAATTGAAAAATACGTGCCGGCCTGGCTCGAAGATGTGATCCCATGGCAGTATACCGAGCAATACCGACAACTGCAGGACGCCACCACGGTGCCGATCTGCACTGGCGAGGACATATACCTCAAGGAGGGCTTCGAGCCTCTGCTCAACAGCGGCGGCGTCTCCGTTATCCACCCGGACCTGCTCACCAGTGGAGGCATCCTCGAAACCAAGAAGATTGGTGATATGGCGCAGGACCAGGGCGTCGCCATGGCCATCCATATGGCAGAAAGTCCAATCGCCGCAATGGCCGCGGCACATGTCGCGACCGCGACCGAAAATTTCATGGCGCTCGAATACCATTCCGCCGATGTCGACTGGTGGGACGATATCGTCACGGGCCTTCCCGGGCCGCTGGTGAAGAATGGCTTCATCACTGTTTCGGACAAGCCCGGCCTGGGGATTGACGACGTTGTCGACGAGGTGATCTCGCAGCATCTGCAGCCGGGCGTCACCGGCATTTGGCAGCCTACGGATCACTGGGACGATGAGTATTCCTGGGATCGCACCTGGAGCTGAGGCGAAAAGGAACGAAGATGAAGATCACTGATCTCCGCTGCGCCGTTATTGGCAAACACCCGATCGTGCGCATCGTTACGGACGAGGGCCTCTATGGCTTGGGCGAAGTCGAATTCACCAAGTCCTACCTCAAGCCCTTTGTGCTGCATTTCCACGAGGCGCTGGTCGGCGAGGATCCGACCGACGTCGAGAGAGTCATGCTGAAGATCCGCCAACGCGGCTCTTTCAAGCCGTACGGCGCGGCGGTGAGCGCTATCGAGCATGCGCTGTGGGATATTGCTGGCAAGGCCGCGGGCGTGCCCGCCTATAAACTGCTCGGCGGCAAGGTGCGGGACAAGGTGCGCGTCTACAACGGCTCAGTTCGCCAGAAGCGCACCGGCGACCGGCCGGAGGATTACGCCGCTGACGTCAAATGGATGATGGAGCAGCCGCAGAACTTCTTCATGGTCAAGCAAGGAATCTCGTTCCACTCCAACATGAAGGACACCATCGAGGGCTTCCACTACGGCGTGACGCAGAACAAGGCCGGCTATCACGGCGCCATGGATCAAGGCGTGATCAGCGAGCGCGGTTTCAATCACATGCTCGACTGCGTGATCGCGATGAAGGAGGTGCTAGGCGACAAAGTCAGCCTGGCGCTCGACTGCGGCCCGGGCTGGATGCTGCCCGATGCAATTAAGTTCGCTCGCGCGGTCGAGAAGTACAATTTGATGTGGCTCGAGGACATGCTGACCGGCGACTACGTGCCGTGGGTCAATCCGCAGGCCTACCGGGAACTGACAACCTCCACCTCGACGCCAATCCACACTGGTGAGCAGATCTACCTGCGGCACAATTTCAAAGAACTGATCGAGACGCAGGCGGTACGCGTCATCGGCCCCGATCCAGCCGACGTTGGCGGCATTGCCGAGCTCAAATGGGTCGCCGAGCATGCCTACATGCATTCGATCCTGATGGCACCGCACGGCACCGCTAACGGCCTGCTGGGCCTCGGCGCGTTGATCAATGTCTGCGCCACGTTGCCGGCAAATTACGTCGCGTTCGAATATCCGACCGCTTCCGACCCCTGGTGGGAGGATCTTGTCATCGGCTTGCCGCCGCAGATCGTGAAGGACAGCATGGTGGACCTACTGGAAGCGCCGGGGCTGGGCGTCGATATCGACGCTGAACGAGCCAGGAGATATCTCAGGGAAGAGGATGCAGGCTTTTTCGACTGAACCTCCCTCCACCTGCCGTGCCCATCTTGTCGGGCGCAGGGGAATAGGGTTGTCAAAATAAGCGGCATCGACCTGCAAGCAGGGAATGGCGGTTCGATGCCGCCTTTGCGCACCGCGTCGAAAGCGCTGAAGGTTTAGTCTAAAAAAGCCGCCCGCCTTCCGGCAAGCGGCTGTATGCTTTGTTACGATATGTAGGATTACATATGGATCGGCTTGAAGAAGGTCGCGAGCGCGGCCTCCTTCACCGCTTCCGACATGGTCGGATGCGCGTGGCAGGTACGGCCGAGATCTTCCGACGAGCCGCCGAACTCCATCAGCACGGTGATCTCGTGGATCATCTCGCCGGCGCCGAAGCCGACGATATGGCCGCCGAGCACCCGGTCGGTTTCCTTGTCGGCAAGGATCTTGACGAAACCGTCTGTCGCCAGCATCGCGCGGGCGCGGCCATTGGCCGTGAACGGGAACTTGCCGACCTTGTAGGCGATGCCCGCGGCCTTCAGTTCTTCCTCGGTCTTGCCGACCGAAGCGATCTCCGGCTGCGTGTAGACGACGCTCGGAATCACCTCGTAATTGACGTGCCCATGCTGGCCGGCGAGAATTTCGGCGAGCGCCACACCCTCGTCTTCCGCCTTGTGCGCCAGCATCGGACCCTTGACCACGTCGCCGATCGCATAGATGCCGGCGACATTGGTCTTGAAGTGACCGTCGATCTCGACGCGGCCGCGATTGTCAAGCGTAACACCGGCCTCTTCCAGGCCGAGACCCGCCGTATAGGGCTTGCGGCCGGTGGCGATTAGCACGACGTCGGCGTCGAGCGTCACCTTGTCACCGCCCTTGGCCGGCTCGAATGTGATCTTGGCGCACTTGTCGCCCTTTTCGACGCCGGTCACCTTGGCGCCGAGATGGAAATCGATGCCCTGCTTGGCGAGCATGCGCTGGAACTGTTTGGAGACTTCGCCGTCCATGCCGCCGAGAATGGTGTCGAGATATTCGACGACGGTGACCTTGGCGCCAAGCCGCGACCAGACCGAGCCGAGTTCGAGCCCGATGACGCCGCCGCCGACGACGATCAGAGTTTCCGGCACCTTTTCCAGCGCGATGCCGCCGGTGGACGAGATGATGGTCTTCTCATCGATCTCGACCTGCACGCCGGGAATGCCGGCAATGTCGGAGCCGGTGGCAATGACGATGTTCTTGCCTTCGATCTCCTGCACCTTGCCGTCGTCGGCGGTGACGGCAACCTTGCCTGCCGAGACGATCTTGCCGCTGCCCTGGAAGGCATCGATCTTGTTTTTCTTGAAGAGGAAGGCGACGCCGTCGACATTCGACTTCACCGTGGCGTCCTTGTGGGCCATCATATTGCCGAGGTTGAGCGTCGGCGCCGGGACGTCGATCCCGAGAGCGCTCATGCCGTGGCCGGCCTGATGGAACATTTCGGAGGCATGCAGCAGGGCCTTCGACGGAATGCAGCCGACGTTCAGGCAAGTGCCGCCATAGGTCGCGCGCTTTTCGACGACAGCGACCTTGAGGCCGAGCTGGGCTGCTTTGACGGCGCAGACATAGCCGCCCGGGCCGGTGCCGATAATGATCACATCGTAGGACATTGCTTCTTTCCCTTTGGATTTTTCGTTTAGTCGGCCGCGCGCGACAGCGCGAGGCGGAAGCCGAAGCCGACGAGCGCCGCTCCGGTGATGCGGTTGAACCATTTGCCGCTGGCAATGAAGCGGTCACGGATCGCCTTGACCGTGAAGAAATAGGAAACGCCGGCAAACCAAGCGATCAGCGCCGTCGCCATGCCGATGCCGTACGAGAACTGGATCAGCGCCGGCGTGTCGTGATGCACGAGCGTCGAAAACAGCGACAGGAAGAACAGCACCGGCTTCGGGTTCAGCGCATTGGTGATGAAACCCATGCCGAGGCATTTCAGCATCGAGACCGGCTTGCGATCCTCGGCCGTCACCTCGATCTCCTGCACCTTGAAGCCGGGGTCGCGGAACGACTTGATGCCGAGATAGACCAGATAGGCGACACCAGCCCATTTGATGACCGCAAACAGCATCAGCGATTTCGAGACGATCAGGCCGAGGCCGAGGATCGTGTAGCTGATATGAAAGAGCAGCGAGAAGCCCATGCCGAGCCCGGTCATGATGGCGGCGCGCCGCCCATGCACGATGCTCTGGCGCAAAATGACGGCGAAATCGGCCCCCGGCACGACGATGAAGATCGAGAAGACGGCCATAAGGCCGAGGAATTCGAGGATGTAAGGCATGCTGTTTTCGCCCTGTCTTTTAGCGGCCGCCGCTCACGTTAAGGATCGCGCCGGTTATATAGGAAGCCGAAGGGGATAGAAGATAGAGGATCGCATCCGCCACCTCCTCGGGCGTGCCGCTGCGCTGCATCGGGATCGATGGCGCCATTTCACGGGCCCGGTCCGGCAGCCCGCCGGATGCATGGAGATCGGTTTCGATGACGCCGGGCCTGATAGCGTTCACGCGGATGCCCTCGGCGGCGACCTCGCGCGAAAGCCCGATGGTGAACGTGTCGATCGCACCTTTCGAGGCGGCATAATCGACATATTGCGTTGGCGAACCGAGGATCGCCGCCATCGACGAGACGTTGACGATCGCGCCGCCCCGCCCACTATAGCGGCTCGACATGCGGCGCACGGCCTCTGCGGCGCAGAGCATGGAGCCGGTTACATTGATGCGCATCATGCGTTCGATCCGCTCTGCCGCCATCTCGTCGACGCGCTGCGGATAGTCGACGACGCCGGCATTGTTGACGAGCCCGTCGAGCCGGCCGAAATGCCGATCGACCGCTGCAAACATCGCGACGATATCCGCAGCCTTGCCGACATCGCCCGCAATCGCCACGGCATCGCCGCCGTCTTCGGCAATCGCTGCAACGACGGCATCGGCGGCTTTGCGGTTGGAAGCGTAATTCACCGCAACACGCCAGCCCTGGCGCGCGGCGAGCCGCGAGACGGCCGCGCCGATGCCCCGGCTTCCGCCGGTCACGAGAACAACCGGTGCATTACTCATATCGCGCACTCCTTGAATGTCAGCACGTCCCAGGGCGCCAAGGTAGCCTTGCCCTCGCCCCAGGCGCTGGATTGGCGGATGGCGGGACCGAGACCGGGGAACACGAGCTTTTCGGCCGCCGCGGCACCTTCCGGCTGCAGATTGTCCATCTCGCCCTTGGCATCCATGCCATAGACGGCGCCTTGCCAGACGGTGCAGGCATTAAGATCGGCACCGGTCGCGTCACCCTCGGGGCAATTGAACATCAAGATGCCGATGGCGCGCACCGGATCTTCCGACGGCATGACATAGCCTTCCATCACCACCGGCGTCTTGAGAGCACTGACCTTGAACTGGTTGCTCGCCGCGGCCGACTGTGAATTCAGCGGGGCAAAGCGCAACTCGTATGCCCCGTCGCGATCGACGTAAATGGCCTGTTCCTGCTTGCAGGCGGCGCTGAGCGTCGATAACGGAACGGCGAAAAACGCGGCGGCTGCGATCGCAGCCATGCCTTTCCGTTTCGCCGTGATCCCAATCCTCCTGCTCATTGCAGCTTCGGCTCCTTCCGCCCGTCGGCATTCTCGACAACGCTGAAATCCGTCAGCAGCACCAGCGCCCGGCCATCGCGATCGAGCCCCCAGAAAACCGGATAGAAGCCGTCGCCCCAACCGCTCCAGAATATCGCGACATTGCCCTTCTTGCCGGCGACCGGCCGGTGCAGCGCGTAACTGCCCTTGTTGGCGTCGAGGTCGGATGCCAGCACGTCGTCGTAATAATTGATGTCGGCGTCAGGCTTTTGCGCCTGCACCTGCGCTTCACGTTCTCCGATCAGACCAAGCGTCTCGGCATCCATGTAACAGCCGAGGCCGGCATCGACGGGGTAACCGAAGATCTCGCCGTCCTTCAGTGTCGCTACATCCTGCCCGGGCAGGACCGCAAGCTCCCAGTGATCCGGCTTGCCCGCGGCAAACCGCATGCTGGCGGCCGCGATGCGTCCGAAGGCCTGGTAGAGTGTCACCGGATATTCGCCCTGCGCAACCGTTCTTGCCAGCGCCGGACGATCGGGCTGAGCGAGCGGATCGGCCGCAACGATGCGCCCCGAGGTCAGCTCGACATTGCCCATATGGATCACGCCGATCGACCGGCCGGAGAGTTCGGCGTCGCTGAGCGCCACCAGTTCGAAATTGCTGCTTGCCTTGCTGATATCTAAGCCGGCCGCCGTTGCTGAAACCGGGACATGCGCGGCGGCAGCGCAGAGAAGAAGACGCGCCGCTCGCATGATCCGGTTTCGCATGGAAAGCTCCCTTAAAGATCGAGAACCAGACGTTCCGGATCTTCCAGGCTTTCCTTGACGCGCACGAGGAAGGTGACCGCTTCCTTGCCGTCGACGATGCGGTGATCGTAGGACAGCGCCAGATACATCATCGGACGGATAACCACCTGGCCGCCGATCGCCACCGGACGCTCCTGGATCTTGTGCATGCCGAGAATGCCGGACTGCGGCGCATTGAGGATCGGCGAGGACATCAGCGAACCGTAGACGCCGCCATTGGTGATGGTGAAGGTGCCGCCCTGCATGTCGGCCATGGAGAGCGAGCCGTCACGGGCTGCCTTGGCAAGACGGCCGAGTTCCTTCTCGATTTCGGCGATCGACATCTGGTCGGCGTCACGGATGACGGGAACGACGAGGCCCTTGTCGGTGCCGACGGCCATGCCGACATGGCAATAGTTCTTGTAGATGAGGTCGGTGCCGTCGATCTCGGCGTTGACCGCCGGCAATTCCTTCAGCGCATGCGTCACCGCCTTGGTGAAGAAGCCCATGAAGCCGAGCTTGACGCCATGCTTCTTCTCGAAAATATCCTTGTACTTGTTGCGCAGGTCCATGACCGCCTTCATGTCCACCTCATTGTAGGTGGTCAGCATCGCGGCGGTGTTCTGCGCATCCTTCAGGCGCTTGGCGATCGTCTGGCGCAGGCGCGTCATCTTCACGCGCTCTTCGCGCGAGGCATCCTCGACCGTCGACGGGCCGCGCGGGGCGGCAGGCGTTGCAGCCGGTGCTGCCGCCGGAGCCGAAATGCCCTTGGCGACGGCAGCGATGACATCGCCCTTCACCACCTGGCCGCGCTTGCCGCTGCCATCGACCTGATCGGCCGAAATGTTGTTTTCAGCAAGCATCTTCGAAGCCGCCGGTGCCGGCGGCATGGTGGAGACGGAAGCGCTCGACGATGCGGCAGCAGCGGCAACCGGCGCCGGCTGAGCAGGAGCAGCCGCGGCTGGCAGGACAGGAGCGGCGGCCGGTGCCGCAGCAGCGGGCGCGGCAGCAGCAGCACCTTCGGCGATCTGGCCGAGCAGCGCGCCGAGGCCGACGGTCTCGCCGGCGGCGACAACGATTTCCGAAAGCGTACCGGAGGTCGGCGCTGGAACTTCGATGGTCACCTTGTCGGTTTCAAGCTCGAGAATCGGCTCGTCGGCCTTGATGGCGTCGCCGACCTTCTTGAACCAGGTGCCGACGGTTGCCTCGCTGACGGATTCACCGAGAGTTGGAACGCGGATTTCTGTGGCCATTGTTCAGATCCTGATTTCGTGTGTGTTCGTTTAATGCGTTTCAGACGGCGGGCGGCCGCAAGATGATCGAGGGCATCGGCAGGATATCAAAACGGAAACCGAAACCGGAAGCGATGATCGGATCGCTGTCGGCAAGAACCTGTGCCGCCGCTTGATCCTCGACTTCGACGATCGCCATGCCGAAGGCGCCTTCGCCCTCAAACACCGGACCGACGACGATCGCCGATCCCGCAAGGGCGTGCCGGTGCCAGTATTCGACATGGCGTTTCATCGCCGCCATTTCCTCTCCGGTCCCGTCATGCGGGAAAGTGGGGCGCGGCGGCAGCAGTCTCAGAAAGAAATAAGCCACTGCGCCCCCCTTGTGTTAACCGCCCAATGCATCCTCGAGGAATGCGGCGAGCTGCGACAGATGCTTTGACATCAGGCCCGTCGCCGGCGAGGCGGCGGCCGGACGGCCGGTATAACGGACGCGCTGATACTTTGCATCGATATGGGCAAGCACCCATTCGAGGAAGGGGTCGATGAACGACCATGCGCCCATGTTCTTCGGCTCTTCCTGGCACCAGACCATCTCGGCATTGCGGAAGCGCGACAGCTCGTTGATCAGCGCCTTTGCCGGGAACGGATAGAGCTGTTCGACACGCAAGAGATAGATGTCGTCGATGCCGCGCTTTTCACGCTCTTCGAGAAGATCGTAATAGACCTTGCCGGAGCACATGACGACACGGCGGATCTTGTTGTCCTTCTGCAGCTTGATCGGGCCGTCCTTGATCACTTCGGCATCGTCCCAGAGCAGGCGATGGAAGGCGGATTCTCCGGCCATTTCGGCAAGCGTCGAGACTGCCCGCTTGTGGCGCAGCAGCGACTTCGGCGTCATCAGGACCAGCGGCTTGCGGAAGTCGCGCTTCAGCTGCCGGCGCAGGATGTGGAAGTAGTTCGCCGGCGTCGTGACGTTGGCGACCTGCATGTTATCCTCCGCGCAAAGCTGCAGGAAACGCTCGAGGCGGGCCGAGGAGTGTTCCGGACCTTGGCCCTCATAGCCATGCGGCAAGAGGCAGACGAGGCCCGACATGCGCAGCCATTTGCGTTCGCCCGACGAGATGAACTGGTCGAAGACCACCTGCGCACCGTTGGCAAAATCGCCGAACTGCGCTTCCCAGAGCGTCAACGCATTCGGGCGGGCAAGCGAGTAGCCATATTCGAAACCGAGCACGGCCTCTTCCGAAAGCATCGAATTGATGACTTCGTAGCGACCCTGCGTTGGCGAGAGATTGGCGAGCGGGATATAGCGTTCCTCGGTTTCCTGATCGTAGAGAACCGAGTGGCGCTGCGAGAAGGTGCCGCGTTCGCAATCCTGGCCGGACAAGCGGATCTTGCTGCCTTCGACGCAGAGTGCCCCGAAGGAGAGCGCTTCAGCCATCGCCCAGTCGATACCTTCGCCGGTGGCGATCATATTGGCGCGGTTTTCCATGAAGCGCTGGATCGTGCGGTGTGCAGTGAAGCCCGCCGGAATCTCCGAGAGCTTGCGGCCGATATCCTTCAGCGTCTTCATCGGCACGGCGGTCTTTCCGCGGCGCTGCTCGTCGGCATTGTCGGCCGCGCGCAGGCCCGACCACTCGCCGTCAAGCCAGTCGGCCTTGTTCGGCTTGTAGTGCTGGCCGGCCTCGAACTCCTGTTCGAGATGGGCGCGCCAGTCGGCCTTCATCTTCTCGACTTCACCTTCGGTGAGCAGGCCCTCGGCGACCAGGCGCGCCGCATAGATCTGCAGCACGGTCTTGTGGCCGCGGATCACCTTGTACATCTTCGGCTGCGTGAAGGACGGTTCGTCGCCTTCATTGTGGCCGTAGCGGCGATAGCAGAACAGGTCGAGCACGACCGGCTTGTGGAACTTCATGCGGAATTCGGTCGCGATCTTGGCCGCATAGACCACCGCTTCCGGATCGTCGCCGTTGACGTGGAAGATCGGCGCCTCGATCATCTTGGCGACGTCGGACGGATAGGGCGACGAACGCGAGAAGGCGGGGTTCGTCGTGAAGCCGATCTGGTTGTTGATGATGACGTGCATGGTGCCGGCGACGCGGTGGCCGCGCAGGCCGGAAAGGCCGAGGATTTCGGCAATGACGCCCTGGCCGGCGAAGGCTGCGTCGCCATGGATCAGAAGCGGCAGAACCTTGGCACGCTCGGAAAGCGGAATGATGTCGCCGTCCCAGACGGTAGCATTCATGTCCTGCTTGGCGCGGACCTTGCCCATGACGACGGGATCGACGATTTCAAGATGCGACGGGTTGGCTGTCAGCGAGACATGCACCTTGTTGCCGTCGAATTCGCGGTCTGAGGAGGCCCCGAGATGATACTTGACGTCGCCCGAGCCTTCGACTTCGTCGGGTGCGGCCGAGCCGCCCTTGAACTCGTGGAAGATCGCCCGGTGTGGCTTTCCCATGACCTGCGAGAGCACGTTGAGCCGGCCGCGATGGGCCATGCCGAACACGGCTTCCTTGAGGCCGAGATGGCCACCGCGCTTGAGGATCTGCTCGAGCGCCGGGATCAGCGATTCGCCGCCGTCGAGGCCGAAACGCTTGGTGCCCTTGAACTTGACGTCAAGGAACTGTTCGTAGCCTTCGGCTTCGGCGAGCTTGGCGAGGATTGCCTTCTTGCCTTCAGGCGAGAAAGCGACGCCCTTGTCCGGCCCTTCGATACGCTCCTGGATCCAGGCCTTCTCTTCCGGATTGGAGATATGCATGAATTCGACGCCGAGCGTCGAGCAATAGGTGCGCTCGAGGATATCGATCATCTCGCGGATGGTCGCGTATTCCAAGCCGAGCACGTTGTCGATGAAGATCCTGCGGTCGTAATCGGCGGCCGTGAAGCCGTAATTCTCCGGCGACAGCTCGCGATAGTCGTCGACGGGAGCGGCGATGCCGAGCGGGTCGAGCTTGGCATGCAGGTGGCCGCGCATGCGGTAGGCGCGGATCATCATGATGGCGCGCACGGAATCGCGCGTCGCCTGCAGCACGTCGGTGCTGTCGGCAGGCTTGCCCTCGGCTTCGGCCTTGGCCTTGACCTTGGTCTCGATAACCTTCTCGACGATACCCCAGTCGCCGTCGAGAGCCGACACCAGATCGCCGCCGGCCGCCAGCGGCCAGTTCTTCCTTCGCCAGGAAGCCCCCTTGGCCGCCCTCTTCACATCGCTGGGATCCTCCTCCAGCGCCTTGAAGAAGGTCCGCCACTGATCGTCGACCGACGCGGGGTCCTCTTCGTAGCGCGCATGCAGCTGCTCGATATAGGCAGCGTTGGCGCCATCCAGAAACGAGGTGATCTGAAACTGCTCGTTGGCTTCTTGCCGTGCCATGGTGATATGCGGACGCTGCCGCCCGCCTCCTGACTTTGATGAATTTGCCGGCTTGCTCGCCGGCTGCCGCATTCCGATTGCCGCCTGTCTGCGGCGCATCTGCATGTCTCGTGCCGTCAAGACCGGGCGGAAGGCGCAGATGCCGCTCCTCCGCCCGGGTATAAGTTGGTTTAGCCCTTGAGGACTTCAACCAGCGTCTTGCCGAGGCGGGCCGGAGACGGCGACACCTTGATGCCTGCCGATTCCATCGCCGCGATCTTCGATTCCGCATCGCCCTTGCCGCCGGAAACCACAGCGCCGGCATGGCCCATGGTGCGGCCCTTCGGCGCCGTGCGGCCGGCAATGAAGCCAGCCATGGGCTTGCTGCGGCCCTTCTTGGCTTCATCCTTGAGGAACTGCGCAGCATCTTCCTCTGCCGAACCGCCGATTTCGCCGATCATGATGATCGACTGGGTGGCTTGGTCGGCCAGGAACATTTCCAGGACGTCGATGAATTCGGTGCCCTTGACCGGGTCGCCGCCGATGCCGACGGCCGTGGTCTGGCCGAGGCCTTCGTTGGAGGTCTGAAACACGGCTTCATAGGTCAGCGTGCCCGAGCGGGACACGATACCGACCGAGCCCTTGCGGAAGATGGAGCCCGGCATGATGCCAATCTTGCATTCTTCCGGCGTCATGATGCCTGGGCAGTTCGGGCCGAGCAGGCGCGACTTGGAGCGGTCGAGGCGAGCCTTGACGCGAACCATGTCCATGACCGGGATGCCTTCGGTAATGCAGGTGATGAACGGGATCTCGGCATCGATCGCCTCGATGATCGCGTCGGCGGCACCGGCCGGCGGAACATAGATGACGGACGCGTCGGCGCCGGTCTTTTCCTTGCCCTCGGCAACGGTTGCGAAGATCGGCAGGTTTTCGCCCTTTGCGCCGGTCCAGGTTTCGCCGCCCTTCTTCGGGTGGATACCGCCGACCATCTGCGTGCCGTAATAGGCGAGCGCCTGTTCGGTGTGGAACGTTCCGGTCTTGCCGGTCAGACCCTGAACGAGGATCTTGGTGTCTTTATTGACGAGAATAGACATGCGAGGCCTTTGTCTAGGAGAGGTTGGAAGACGTGGGGGACGAGCGACGATAGATGCCGCTGACGACCTCCTGCCAAGTATCGCTGCCTGCAGGCGAAAAGCTGACGCCCATCCGGTAGCAGTCTTCATTTTCAAATGTGAATGCGGTGCGCTGTCTGCCGCGCGGCGAAGCCTTCATCAGCACGAGTTCCTTGCCGTTCCATTCGCCGGAAGCTGGCGACGGTGGCGCGAAGCCCGCGCTGTCGAACTGGTAGAGCTTGTAGGTCTGGTCCGAAGCATCGAAGCCGAAAACATTTCGGGCCTCGAACGAAACAGCCCCATCGCGCGACTGGCGATAGCGCTGCTCGAGGAAGAACCCGCCGAACAGCGCCTCGCCGGAAAGTTTAGCACTGGCCTTACCTTCAGTCGTCCACGCCGACCCTGCGACGCGCTCCTCCCCTTCCCATACGCCGGCAAAGGCATTGAGACGGATATGAGCAGCAGATGGCGTGGACTGGAAGGTCATGATCGCTCTCAGCCGTTGATCGCCGCGACGATCTTCTTGGCTGCATCGTCCAAGTCGTCAGCCGCTGTGATCGCGAGACCCGACTCGTTCAGGATCTTCTTGCCGAGCTCGACATTGGTGCCTTCAAGGCGCACGACGAGCGGAACCTTGAGGCCGACTTCCTTGACCGCGGCAATGACGCCCTCGGCAATGACATCGCACTTCATGATGCCGCCGAAGATGTTGACGAGAATGCCTTCGACCTTGGGGTCTGCGGTGATGATCTTGAAAGCCGCAG